>JAZNPU010000155.1:0-1772 GCA_045589795.1 Clostridia bacterium | reverse complement strand
GGGAACAGTTGATTATTTGCCAGTTGACATGGAAATCAGACAAACAGCTATTAATAAAATTTTAGAAACATTCAAAAACTGTGGTTTTTTGCAAATCAAAACACCAATTTTGGAAAGTTTACAAATTTTAACCAATGGTGACAGTGGCGACAATCAAAAACTTATGTTCAAAACAATCAAAAGGGGAGAAAAACTTAATCTAAACAAACCAAATTTGACAGAAGCTGATGTGGTTGAAGAAGGATTAAGATATGACCTTACTGTGCCTCTTGCAAGACTTTATGCAGGCAACAGAGACAAACTTCCAAACCCTTTCAAGGCAATTCAAATTGATGAAAGCTTTAGAGCTGAAAAGCCACAAAGAGGCAGAAATCGTCAGTTTACTCAATGCGACATTGACATTTGGGGTGATGCAAGCATTTTTGCAGAAGCAGAAATTTTGATTGCTGGCATCGAGGCTTATAAAAATGTTGGAATCAACAACATTGTTTTGAAAGTTAACGACAGACGAGCTCTTGCAGGAATCATTCAATTTGTTGGTTTTGCACCAGAACTTGCAAACAAAGTTTGCATTAGTCTAGACAAACTTGACAAAATTGGTGCTGCAAATGTTATTGCTGAATTGGTTGAAAAATTTGCAGACTTGCCAAACATTCAAGAAATGGCAAACAACCTTTTGAATATCATTCAAAAAGTTATGTCTTCTAGTCCAGAAGTTTTGGTAAACTTTGGGGTTGATGCAGCTGTTGCTGAAAACCTTAACACATTAATCAATGTTGTTAAAAAGATTACAGGTGCAAATGTTGTGTTCGACATCACAGTTGTTAGGGGTCAAGGATACTACACCGGAACAGTATTTGAATGCTACACAACCGATGGTGGATTTAATCGTGCCATTGGTGGTGGTGGAAGATATGACAAAATGTTGGAGAAATTCTTGGGAATCAATGTTCCTGCTGTTGGATACAGCATTGGACTAGACCCTGTGGTTATGCTTTTGAAAGAATCAGGAGCTTGCATTGGTGCAAACAAAATTGCATTGATTTATCCAAAATCAGCAGATATTTATGCTGTTTTTGCAGCTAAACAAACACTAATCAACAAAGGCTATGCAGTTTCAGCTTTTGCAGATCCTAAAAATTTCAAAACCTTCTGTGAAAGATTAAACAGCAATGGTTTTGCTGGTCTTGTTAAACTTGAAAATTTAGGAAAGGTGATTAAGTTTTAAGGTTTATGGAATTAGAGTTCTTGCAATGGATAAACAACAACTTGCATGGTAGCACATTTTTTAATTATTTTTTTAAAATAATTACTTTTTTGTGTGAGTCGGGTTGGGCATGTATTTTGCTAGGAGTTATTTTGTTGTTTTTCAAAAAAACAAGGCGAAGTGGTGTGCTTGTTTTGGTGAGCTTGGCAATTGGAATAATAATTACAAACTTGATTTTGAAACCTGTTGTTGCAAGGCCAAGACCTTTTGTGGAAGATCCAACCTTTTTGAATTTTTTGGATCAAATTGGATATTCTAAGCCAGGGGAATATAGCTTTCCTAGTGGGCACACACATGTTGCAATAAACACAGCAATGGTGTTAACCCTTGTTTTCAAAAAGAAAGGTGCATGGGCATGGATTCCTGCTTTGTTAATAGCATTTAGTAGAATCTTCTTGTGTGTTCATTATCCTACAGATGTCTTGGCTGGTGCGGTGATCGGAATTATTTGTGCACTTGTCACAGTGCTTCTTATTAATAAACTTATTGACAAAATTGTTGAAAA
>JAZNPU010000154.1:0-2277 GCA_045589795.1 Clostridia bacterium | reverse complement strand
ACAATGCTGCAATCAGTTTGATTGTCTGATCCACCAACAGAAATGTTGATTTCTACACCATCATCTACATTTTTCAACATTGGCAAAAGCTCTTCTTGATTGTCTAAAAGTTTGAGTGCTTTTTTGAGCTTTGAAATGTCTTCAAACTCTGGATAATCCATAAACTTTTCTTTGCCAGCAACTGCAATTTGATTTGTTCTTTCGTCTCTTTTTGCAATAGTTTGAATAATTCTTTCAAACAAAGCTTTATATTTTAAAAGTTCTTCGGAAATGATTTGTGTTTGATCTTCGAAAGCCGTTAATGCTTTGCCACTGAAGAGTTTTGTCATGATTTTGCTTGCTTCTTCAAGCTCTGAATCTGTTGGTTGATTTAAGTCTGCCATTTCACTGATGACACCCAGGTTAGTCACAACAACAACCAGTTGAGTGTTTAGAGAAATGTTGATAAGTTTGATGTCCTGAATGATTGCTGAATCACTAACACCCATATAAACAATTGATGCATAACTTGAAACATCTGATATTGTTTTTGCTGATCGCATCATGATATCGTTAAGATTGATAAGTTTGTCTGTGAAGTTGTTTTGAATTTGTTTAATTTCGTTTTTACTCAACTTTTTTGTTGGCATTAACTCACTGACATATTTCTTATAGCCTTCGCTGGTTGGCACTCTTCCACTTGATGTGTGAAGATGAGTCAAATAGCCAAGTTCTTCCAAACTCATAAGCTCATTTCTGATTGTTGCAGAGCTGACATCTGGCAAATATTCTTGCTGAATAGCCTTGCTGGAAATTGGCTCACCACTTGAAAGATTGCTCTCTACCACGGCTTTCAAAATTTTTTCTTTTCGTTTACTTAATTTCATATCGCCCTTTATGATTCAATATGTATTATATACAAAATTTCAATGATTTATTCATTTTTTTAGCACTCTGTTGTTTAGACTGCTAACACTTGCTATATTATCACTGCTAAAGGCACTTGTCAACTAAATTATGACAAATTTCAATATTTTTTTGACTTTTTTTGACTTTTGTTTTTTACCACAAAAAAAGGAAGATGTTTTTACATCCTCCCTACTATTTAATAAGTATTATATTAGTTCATAAATTAATCTATTTAAAACTAAGAAGCCCTTATCTGTTGCTTTGATGACACCATTTTGATCAAGGATAATGAACCCACCTTTGATGAGTGCTGCAACTTTTGCTTTTCGTGTTGGTAGGAATTTTTCACCAAATTCAACTTCATAAGCTTGAGTGTCTATTCCGTTATTGGTTCTTAAAGATAGCATAATAAACTCTTCTTTTTTCTCATCAACTGAAAGTTCGTTAGCTGCTGAAACAGGTGGTTTATTAAGCGATTGAATGCATCTATGATATTCCGGAATGCTTTCTGTGTTGCTGAATCTAACACCTGAAACATAGCTGTGTGCTGAAACACCAAAACCTAAATAATCTGTTCTTTTCCAATATACTTGATTGTGATAACACAAAAATCCTGGTTTTGCAAAATTTGAAAGTTCATAGCGATCATAACCATTTGCCCTTAATGTGTTAAGAACATTGTTATACATTGCAACCAACTTCTCTTCAGGGACAATATGTGAAACACCCTTGTCTACCAAAGCTTTGAGTTTTGTGTTTTCTTCAACTTGAAGCATATAACAAGAAATGTGTGGGATATTTTTTGAAATGAGGTATTTCAAACTTTCATCAACATCTTTGATTGTTTGACCTGGATAACCAATAATTATATCGGCACTGATGTTTGAAATTCCTTGATCTCTAAGGTTTTGAACTGCATCTTCAAAATCTTTAACCGTGTGAGTTCTACCCATGTTTTTGAGAACTTTTTCATTTGTACATTGAAGTCCAATACTAAAACGGTTGATCCCCGCCAAAATATACTCGCGAATCTTTGTTTTTGTGACAACATTTGGATTGATTTCTATTGTGATTTCTGCAGTGTTTTTTACACTGAAATTTTTGTAGATACAAGCCAAAATATCACGGATTTCAAAATTGTTCATGCAAGAAGGAGTTCCGCCACCAATATAAATGCTAGCAATTTTGAAATAGTCTCTATATTCTTTTGCTCTCATTTTGATTTCTGCAAGCAAGTCTTTTAGGTAGCTAAGTTTTTCTTCTTCTGTTCCAACTTTGCTCACAAAAGCACAATAGTTGCATTTACTATTGCAAAATGGTATGTGGATATATAAACTTAAATCCTTTTTGTTATAGTTTGTGATTGGTATACTCATGGCTATATTATAC
>JAZNPU010000153.1:0-9923 GCA_045589795.1 Clostridia bacterium | reverse complement strand
CTAAAAGGGCTTGTTTTGATATAATTCAAGAGTAAGACTATCTAAGGCAATAAAATCTGTTTTAGATATAAATTTTGACATTAAAAGGTGGAATATATGAGCGAAAAGGAAAGCATTTCTCAAGTAAATCAAGATTATGGTTCAGAACAGATCCAAGTTTTGGAAGGTTTGGAACCTGTTAGAAAAAGACCTGGTATGTATATCGGTAGCACTGATTCAAGAGGACTTCATCACTTGATCACTGAAATTGTGGACAATAGTGTAGACGAAGCTCTTGCTGGCTACTGCAACACAATCACTGTTGAACTCAAAAAAGATGGTTCTTGTGCTGTCACAGACAATGGTCGTGGAATTCCTACTGGCATTCACAAAACAGAAGGCAAAAGTGCAGTTGAACTTGTTTTAACAAAACTTCATGCCGGAGGTAAGTTTGGTGGTGGGGGCTACAAAATTTCTGGTGGACTTCACGGTGTTGGTTTGAGTGTTGTTAATGCTCTTAGCGAATGGTTGGAAGTTGAAGTTTGGCAAAACGGAAACCACTACAAACAAACATACAATCGTGGTATTCCTCAAAGAGCTCTTGCAGTTGTAGGCACAGCTGATCACACAGGCACAAGAGTGACATTTATGCCAGATGCAGAAATCTTTGAAACAACCACTTTTGATTATGACCTTATCAAAGGCAGACTCAGAGAAGTTGCATTTTTGAACAAAGGCATCAAAATTCAAATGGTTGATGAAAGAACTGGCAAAAACGAACTTCTTCATTATGAAGGTGGTATTGTTGAGTTTGTTGCACAATTAAACCAAAACAAAACAACATTGTTCCCAAATCCAATCTATATTGATACTGTTGTTCCTGGTGGAGCTGGCGAAATTGAAATTGCATTCCAATATAACGACACATACAACGAAATTATTCATGGTTATGCAAACAACATCAACACAGAAGAAGGTGGAACTCATGTTGATGGTTTCAAAAAAGCATTAACAAAAGTTATCAATGACTATGGCCATAGCTTGAAAGTTTTGAAAGACACTGAAAAACTTAGTGGTGATGATGTTAGAGAAGGCTTAACAGCTGTTATCAGTGTTAAACTTCAAGAACCTCAATTCGAAGGTCAAACAAAAACCAAACTTGGAAACAGCTTTATGGCTAGTGCTGTTGCAAAAGCTGTGACTGAAGGTTTTGGATCATTCATGGAAGAACATCCAAATGATGCTAGAGAATTGATTTTAAGAAGTGTGACTGCTCAAAAAGCAAGAGAGGCTGCAAGACTTGCAAGAGAAAGTGCAAGAAGAAAAACAGCAATGGACAGTGCAACACTTCCAGGAAAGCTTACTGACTGTTCAGAAAGAGATCCAAAAAAATGTGAAATTTATATTGTAGAAGGAGACAGTGCGGGTGGAACAGCAAGAACTGGTCGTGACCGTCGTTTCCAAGCGATTCTTCCTCTTCGTGGAAAAATCTTAAATGTTGAAAAAGCTCGCCTAAACAGAGTTTTGGAAAGCCAAGAAATCAAAAACATGATTACAGCTTTTGGTGCTGGAGTTGGTGCCGAATTTGACGAAAGCAAACTTCGTTATGACAAAATCATTTGTATGACTGATGCCGATGTCGATGGTGCACACATTAGAATTTTGCTTTTGACATTCTTCTTCAGATATATGCGACCTTTGATTGAAAATGGTCATGTATATTCAGCAAAACCACCACTATATCAAATCAAAAAAGGCAAACAAGTTTATTATTGCTATAGTGAACAAGAAAAAGAAGCTTTAACCAAAGAAATCGGAACAAAAGGTGTAGAATTCCAACGATATAAAGGTCTTGGAGAAATGGATGCTGACCAACTTTGGGAAACAACCATGAACCCAGCAAACAGAACCCTTATTAAAATGGAAATGAAAGATGCTATCGAAGCTGATGCAATTTTCACACTATTGATGGGTGAAGATGCAGAACCAAGAAGACAATTTATTGCAGAAAATGCAGACCTTGTGACTGATTTGGATGTATAGGAGAATAACAAATGGCAAAAAAACATGATTATTCAGCAGAATATGAACAAATTGTAGACAATACAAAAATTGAATTAAGAGATGTCCATCAAGAAATGAGAGAATCTTTCATGGCATATGCAATGGCAGTAAATGTTAGCCGTGCTATTCCTGATGTTAGAGATGGTTTCAAACCAATTCACAGAAGAATTTTGTTTGGAATGAACGAACTTGGTGTCACTCATGAAAAACCTCATAAAAAATGTGCTCGTATTGTTGGTGATGTAATGGGTAAATACCACCCACATGGAGACAGCTCAATTTATGGTGCACTTGTTCGTTTGGCACAAGATTTTAACATTCGTTATCCTCTTGTTGATGGTCACGGAAACTTTGGTTCAGTTGACGGCGACGGTGCCGCTGCCATGAGATATACAGAATGTCGTTTAAGCAAAATTGCAGACCAAATGCTTCGCGATATCGACAAAGAAACAGTTGATTTTCAACCAAACTTCGACGGTGAAAACATGGAACCAAAAGTTCTTCCAAGCCGTTTCCCAAACCTTCTTGTAAATGGTTCAGATGGTATCGCGGTAGGTATGGCAACGAACATTCCGCCTCACAACCTTCGTGAAGTTTCAAATGCAATTATTGCACAAATTCGCAATCCAGAAATTGACATTGAAGAACTTTTGACATATATTCCAGCTCCTGACTATCCAAGTGGTGGAATTATTTTAGGAAAAGAAGGCCTAAAAAATGCATATGTGACAGGAAAAGGTAATGTTGTTGTTAGAGCTAGAACATTTATCGACAGAGAACACGACAGAGATCATATTATTGTCACAGAAATTCCTTATCAAGTTAACAAATCTGAACTTATTAAACACATGGCAGAACTTGTTAAAAACAAGAGAATCGAAGGAATTAGCGACATTAAAGATGAATCAGACCGCAAAGGTATGAGAATTGTTATTGATATCAAACAAGGGTTCCAACCACAAGTTGTTTTGAATATGCTTTTCAAACACACGGCACTTCAAACATCTTATGGAATCACATTCTTGGCTCTTGCTGATGGCACACCAAAAATTTTGAACTTAAAACAAATGCTTTCTTATTATATTGCTCATCAAAAAGAAATCATTGTTCGCAGAACAAAATACGATTTGGCTAGAGCAGAAGAAAGAGAACACATTTTGGAAGGTTTGGTTGTTGCTCTTGCAAACATTGATGAAGTTATCAGAATCATCAAAGCATCAAAAGACAGAGTTGAAGCAAGCACAAACTTGCAAGCAGCATTCTTGCTTTCTGACAAACAAGCTGCCGCAATTCTAGACATGAGATTGCAAAGACTCACCAATCTTGAAGTTGAAAAATTAAATGCAGAACTTGACTCTTTGAGAGCCCTTATTATTGACTACAAAGGCATTCTTGCAAGTGAAGAAAGAGTTAAAGAAATCATTATTGAAGAACTTTCTGAAATTGCCGAAAAATATGGCGACGACAGAAAGAGTGAATTTAGCACAGATGTTTCAGACATCAACATTGAAGACTTGATTGAAAAAGAAGACATTGTTATTTCAATGACACACTTTGGATATGTTAAGAGACTTGGTGTTGACGAATATCGTGCACAGGCTCGTGGTGGAGTTGGTTCAACAGGTCACAAACCAAAAGAAGAAGACTTTGTTGAAAAAATGTTTATTTCAAACACTCACGACAACATTATGTTCTTCACAAACTATGGTAAAGTATACACACTAAAAGGCTATGAAATCCCAGAAGGTCAAAAGAGTGCAAGAGGCAGAGCAATGGTTAACCTTCTTGAACTTGCCGAAGGCGAAAAGGTGACAACCATGCTTGCACAAGATGTTATGCAAGAAGGCTACCTTGTTATTGCAACAAAAGCCGGCATGATCAAGAAAACAGATGTTAAAGAATATATGAACATCAGAAAGAACGGAAAAATTGCAATTAGTCTTGCAGAAGGTGATGAGCTTATTAGTGTTGAATACACAACAGGAAACAGTGATATCATGGTTGCAAGCAACGAAGGCAAGGTTATTCGCTTTAATGAAAGCGATTGTCGTCCACTTTCTCGTGACACAATGGGTGTTAAAGCTATTGACTTGGCAGATGATGACCATCTTGTTGATATGCTTGTTCTTCGTCCAGAAACCTTAATTTTGACTGTCACAGAACAAGGTTATGGAAAACTTAGTCCACAAAGCGAGTATCGCTGTCAAACCCGTCGTGGTAAAGGTGTAAAAGCCGGAATCTTCAACAAAAAGACAGGTAGACTTGTTGGACTAAAACAAATCACTCAAGAAGAAGATGTAATGCTTATTTCAAACAACGGAATTGTTTTGAGAACTCCTGCAAGCTCAATTAGTGTTATTGGCAGAGACACACTTGGTGTAAAAATTATGAAACTTCGTGAAGAAGACAGAGTTGTTTGTCTTGCTGTTGCAGACAAAATTGCTGAAGACCAAACCGACGAAAGCGATTTGGAAGCAATGGAAATCAACGAAACAATTTCAGTTGAAGAATAAAAAATCAAAAAAAAGAAAAGCAGCCATAGTGGTTGCTTTTTTTTACAAAAAATATGCATAATCAACAAAATATTGCATATAATACTTTTAGATAGATCAAATCTATCAAATGAAAAATCGACTTGTCCACCATAAATAAGTAAGTTGGTTTTTCATTTTTTTTGCAAAAAAAATAACCCTAGAGGGTTATTTTATTTTGTTTCTCCATAAACTTGTAAACCATATATGGTCCATTTGAAGTTTGCATAGTTTGTATCATATGAAAACTTTTCATCATCAAGTTTGAAAATCAGTTGAGCATCATCAAGGGTGACGGTGTGACCAATGTCCACTCTAACAAGTGTTCCTTTGTTAGCTTCAACATTCACTGCAACGGTTTCAGACACTTTATATCCATTGATTGTGTTATCGGTTTCGCCACCATCAAGAGAAGTAAATGTCACTTTTAGTTGTTCAATGTTTGTTGTGTGAGTTGTGTAAACATAAAAATATACACACTCAATATATTTTCTATATAGCCAATCATTGATTCCGGAAAAGGTTAATGATTTGTGTGCAGCCATTGTATCCAAATTTGCATCTTCACCAGTGAAGTGAACCAAACTATATTCTTTTGTTTTGTTTATACCATAGGCACTAACAACATTAGATTTGAAATATCTGGTCATGGTTAGGGCTTGAGTTGAAACATCTCTCGAGCAACCACAAACGATGAACATAGAAAGTAAACAACAAAATAAAGCAAGAAATTTTTTCATATTGTTCTCCTTAAAAACAAAAATATATTATCATAAAAACTTAATGTTGGCAATAATAAGTTTGCAATTAATAAAAAATCGCCACAAGTTATCTGTGACGATTATCTTTTGCAATTTTTTATTATATAATTATTCAAATTTGTAAAAAACATAGCATTTTTTGCAATTTTGTGTGTTTTAGTTGAAAATTTCTCTCCAAATTGCAACAAAAAGATTTGTTCCGTATGGCACATGCAAAACTGCAGCACCCAAAATATATTTTGTTTCAACAGCTCCAAAATGGCGGCTATCGGTTGAATTGTTTCGGTTGTCGCCACAAACAAAAGAGTGTCCTTTTTCAACAACATATTCAACTTCGCCAGTTCCAACAAACGAACCATTTAGTCCATTTGTTTTTAAACTTGGATAAACAACTTCAGAAATAAACAAAAAGTTTTCGTTTCCAACAAAGTTTCCAAAAAAGTCAACATAAATTTCAATATAGCAGCTTTCAGCTGAAACATATTCTTCAACTAGATCTTGATCATTTAAGTCTATGGTATAGTAGCAGGTGTATTTGTAAAACTTTTGTTCAGGTGTATCAACTTTGACTCCGTCAACAGAATAAAAATTGAAAGTTAGTTTGTCGCCTTGCGAAGCAATCACTCTTTTTATGATTTGTGATTCACCAGGCAGAATTTGTTCGGCATTCACAACAACAATGTCACCATTGTTATATGATTCTCTGTGTCTATAATAAACGAGGTCGCAATGAGTATAGTCGCTAGCACCAGTATTTTGAATGTTCAAAGTTGGTTGCATGCTTCTTCCAACAATATAAATTGGAGTGAAGTAGATTTGAAAAATAAAAGTGAAAATCAAAAATCCAACACCAAATATTGTTAGCAAATGCAAAAAATGTCTTTCAAAAAAACTAGGAGTGTTAACTTTAATTAGTTCAACATCACTTCCTAGGCCTGTTTCATTTGTTTGTTGATTTTCTTGATTTTCTGTCATAAAAGAATTTTAACACACAAATTAATATTTCTGCAACTCAAAAGCAACCTGCATTTTGCAATTTTTGTAAAAAAATAAAATTTTATATGTTTGTTGCTAGCCCAAAGCGGGCAATAGCACTTATCTTTGTTGCAAATATTGCATTTTTGTTGAGTTTTGTGCTTGTTTGATTTATACTATCATTAAGACATGTGCCATTAGCTCAATTGGATAGAGTCGTCGGCTTCGAACCGAAAGGTTGGGGGTTCAAGTCCCTCATGGCACACCAAAATAAAAAAAAACTAAATCGAACGGCCGATTTAGTTTTTTATTTTTAATAATACTCTAAATTTTAATACAGAAAATATCTTTTCCGTTTGATGAAGGACCAAGATTTAGTATTTGTGTTGTTGTTGAATAATTCACAAGGCTTGAACCATTATAAAGATCTAAGTAGTCTTCCAAGAAAATAATCATATCTTTTTCATAAGATTCATAGGCAACAGCTTCCCACTGACCAGTTGTTAGGTTAACTAAATATCCATTGAAGTATGCAAACTCTGATGAGTAAACAGTGTTTATTGCTTTTTCTATTGATTCTTCTTTTATTTCAAACAAAGAAGCCTCTGCCTCAATGTTTCTAATTGATAAAATGTCACCGGTTTGTGAGTTTTTAACACTAACTTCAGAGTTGTTTGATGTCATGGTATACATTGTTGCCCAACTATCAACCAAAGAATATTCTATGTTAATAATGTTAGAATTTTGACTTTTTTCAAAAAAATCTGTTGCATCATTAAATTTTGCTTTAATTTTATTCATGGCTTTTCCAAAATCTTTTTGGACTGTTGAAAGAGTGGTGTTTGGATTGTTAGGATCTTCTGTGTTTGAACAACCACTAAAAACAAAACCAAGTGGCAAGATTAAACAAATAGCAAATAAAAAACTTAATAATTTCTTTTTCATAGAGCCTCCAAATTTATTAATACAACAATATTATAACATACTTTGTTTTAAGTTGTATCAAACATTTGAAAATTTATAACATTTTTTATATAATAATTAAAGAAAGTGGTTATATACCAGTGGGGATTATAAAAATAGAAAAATGAATAATATAAACTTTGATAAGCTACACAAAAAGCGAAAAAGATTTCTTGATGAAAACAAAAACAAGGATCATGTGCTTAAAAAGGGTCAAAATACAGTGTTAATTTCTGCTCCTCATGGAGTTATGCAATATAGGCTAGGGAAACGAAAATTCAAAGAAATTGGCAGTTTGTCCACAGCTTTATATTTGCAAGAGAGAACAAATAGTTTTTTGATCGCCAAAACAAAGTGTAATTTTGATGATGCAAACTATGACGAAAACTGTGCATACAGAAAAACAATGCAAAAAATTATTGCACAAAATAATATTAAGTATCTTATTGATGTGCATGGGTTAGCAGAAAAGAGAAAGTGTGAGGTTAATTTGGGCATACATTTGGGAGAAAATATTCAATCAAATCCAAAGGCTTTTGACTTGCTTAACAGTGAACTTATAAAAAATGGATTTGTTGTTTTGATTGACCAACCTTTCATGGCTGGCAGCAGAACGATTTCGGGAGCAATGAAAGACAAATATCCACGGTTGTGGACAATTCAAATAGAAATCAACTGTGGCATCACAAACAAACCAGAAAATTTTGAAAAATATAAAAGGTTATTAACCATTTTGGAAAATTGGGTTAATAAATTGGATTAGCACTATGAAAGAAATTTTATCAAACAAAAAACAATCAATCCCTGTGATAAGTTTTTTAGTAATTCAATTTGTGTTGTATTGCCTCATTTTGTTTGGGGAAATAAACCATGAAAACATTCTATGTTTTTTAACAGTATTTTTATCTTTTGCTGTGTCTTTTGTTTTCTTTTCTGTTAGCAAAAAAACATATATAACTCATTTGGCATTGTTATTCACTGTTATAGCCGACATATTTTTGGTTCTTTGCGATCCAAAAATTCAATCTTTAGCAATGATCAGTTTTTCTGTTGTTCAAATGCTATATTTGTATCGAATTGTTTCAGAACAAGAAAAATCAAAACTTAATGTTATTCACATTGCCGTTAGAGCAGTGTTAACAATTGTTGTTCTTGCAATAACTGCCATTATTTTGAAAGAAAAAACAGATTTTGTTAGTTTGGTTTCTATGTTTTATTTCACAAACCTAGTCTTGAATGTTGTGTTTGTGCTTTTTAACAAAAACTCTTCGTGGCTACTCAAAGTTGGTTTGATTTGTTTCATGTTTTGTGACATTTTTGTAGGACTTGGTCAACTTGGTGACTATTTGCCAATTTCAGAAACTTCTTTTGTCTATCAACTGATTCATGCACCATTCAACTTTATTTGGTTTTTCTATACACCTGCTCAAACCATGCTATGTTTAAGCACAGCAAAACAAAATTTTCAACAAAAATAGTAGTGGAGGAATATGGAATATTCAAGAATTTTTAGTAAAAAAGATAAATTCTATGATCAAGCAATAGAACTTTATAAGCGAAGTTTTCCAAAAGAAGAAAGACGAACCATGGCTGATCAGCAAAAGATTATGAAAAACAAAGATTATAATTTTATTGTGGTCACAAAAGATAAACAGTTTGTTGGCTTTGTAATGTTTTGGCTCTATTCAGATAAGTTATATTTTGAACATTTTTGTGTTTCGGAAGAACTTCGAAACAAAGGGCTTGGAACACAAATTTTGCAATGGCTAAAACAAAAACAAAGAAAGATGATTTTGGAAGTTGAACCACCAACAAGTGAGATAACAAAAAGACGAATTGGCTTTTATAAAAGAAATGGTTTTGTGGTTAATGATTATGAATATTATCAACTTCCATACAGAAAAAATGATGAAAGAATAAAGCTATTAATTTTAACAAACAATGGCTTGTTGGATCAAAAAGATTATGTAGAATTTGTGGAATATATAACAGAATTCGTATATCCAAAATTTTAATAAAAAGCAAAAATAAGGCAGCTTAAAAACTAGCCTTATTTTTTTGTTGTTTTTGCATAAATATTGTTTGAAGTCCTTTTTTTGGTATTTGATATGTGCTATAATAAAGATAATAAAGGAGAAAACAGCCATGGAAAATGCAAAGAAAAGTTCAGTTTTATATGTTTTGGACATACTTAATCAATACACCGACAGCAACCATTGTTTAACTTATGCAGACATTGCAAACAAACTTAGTAGTCTTTACGGAATTGACATTGAAAGAAAAACAATTGCAAGAGATATTGACATTTTATCGTTCAAGGGCTACGACATTGTAAAAAGAGGCAACTTGGGTGTTTATTTGGCAAGCCGAAATTTTGAGGAAGGAGAGCTTTTATATTTGATTGATGCCATTTATTCGTCAAGAAGCATTCCAACCAAATATGCCAAGGATTTGGTTGGCAAATTGACCTCTGACTATAGCATCTACGACAAAAAAAGATATAACTATCTTGAAAAACTTGATGACGATAGCAAAACCGACAACAAACAGTTGTTTTATACTATTGAAGTTATCAATGAAGCTATCGAAAAAGGCAAAAAAGTTGAGTTTCAATATTCAGCTTATGGACTAAATAAAAAACTTGAACTTA
>JAZNPU010000152.1:0-1808 GCA_045589795.1 Clostridia bacterium | reverse complement strand
TTATTTTTATGTAGTATTCAACTTATCACAATTCCTATTGCTGCATTTGCTAAAGGCAGACTTAAAGAAGCGGCTTTGGACTTTGTTTTCATTTTTGGACTTTTAGGAGCAGTCTTGGGAACATATCTTGCTGGAAACAACTATTCATCTTATCCTGTTCTTTCTTTTGACAATGTGGTTTCTGGAATCACTCACTGCATTTCTGGTTTTGCAGCACTATATATTGGAATTTCAAAAATGACAAGCATGAAGCCAAAAAATATTGGTATCACTTTCGCAATTTTATTATCTTTCTGCATTGCAGCATTAATTGCAAACTACACCATTCCATATAACTACATGTTCTTAACTCGTGGAGATGGCACCCCATATGATATCGTTTATAATCTTGTTAATGGCAACCAAGTTTTATACCCATTGATTGTAATTCTATTGTTTGTTATTTATGTTTCTATTTTCTACTTGATTTTCTTCCTTATTAAAAAATCCAAAAACAAAAAGGCTGTTGTTCAAGCTGAACAAAAACAAACCGCTTAATATAAAAAAAGACACCCCAAATTGGGTGTCTTTTTTGATGTTAAAATTAAGCTACCAAAAGTTTTCTCCATGAATAATTAACATATTGGCTTGTTAAATAATCTGCTGCATAGCCGTTGTTTCCTAACATCTCTGAATCAATGTCATCATTGTTTGCCTTCCAATTTTCTGAATCTTCAAAAATAGCTATTTCCAAACTAGAACATTCTTCAAAAGCTTTTTCTCCAATGAGTTCAACAAACTCACCAATTACAACTTTTTCTAATTGTCTGCAATAACCAAAAGCCCTTTCTCCGATATATTTTACAGAATCAGGAATAATAAGTTCTGTGAATTCATTTTCTCTGTTAAAGAAAGCATAATTTGCAATACATTTTGTTCCTTCTTCGATAGTATAAACCCCAGAGCAACCTTCAGCATAAATTAGGTAGTTGTCTAGATAGAATGCATTATTAATCCAATATTCATCTTCTGCTAAAATAGCCGACCAATTAAATATAAATTTACCAATGCTAGTGATTGACTTACCTAATTTTACACTAACCAGCTTATCACAATCAGAAAAGGCCTCGTCTCCAATTATTTTAACTGAGTCTGGAATAACTATGCTTTCAATGTTATCACAACCACTGAAGGCATAATCTCCAATGCTGATTATACTGTCATTAAATGTGAAACTTTTTAGGTTATCACAACCACAGAAAGCATAATTTCCAATGGTGCGAATTGCTTCCGAACCAACAATTTCTTCTAAATTTATACAACCCGAAAACACTCCATCTCCCATTGTGACCGATGGCGACAAAATTGTTACAGTTGTAAGACTTACACAGTCCTCAAAAGCACATGCTTCAACAATGCTCACTGATTGACCCAATGTTATGCTTTGCAAGCTCTCACATTCATAAAAAGAATAAAATCCAATTGATGTGAGACTATTTGGAATGTTAATAGCTCTTAAATTTGCACATTCTTCAAAGGCACTGTTATCAATTTTTGTTATTGTATCCGGCAAAACAACAGTTTCTATTCCGTTGCATCTTAAAAAAGCATTTCCCCCAATCTTTGTCACAGGAAAGGTTTCTCCGAGCTCTTGGTTATATATAGAAGACTTAATTACAATATCTTTATCTGAGCAATCACCAATTCCATTCACAATATAATGAGCTCCTTCGTCCTCGCTATCTTCCTCAGGAACAAACAAATAGGAGATTCCTGTTGGGCTTGCTGACGGAGGGGTTGATCCTCCGTCGTCACCATCTGGCGGTGGT
>JAZNPU010000151.1:0-1655 GCA_045589795.1 Clostridia bacterium | reverse complement strand
AAATCGATCTATAATATCTAGCATGCAGACGCAAGCATACTGAATTCTCCGTATTCTGTCAAGTTGTTCTTTGATTTACAATGGCTTTTCTCCGCTGGGCCGGTGTTGGCAATGTGCCATATGTGCTGTCGTATGTGACAGTTGTGTATGCAGAAGCACCTTCATTAACAACTGTCCAGCCAGTTGTTGATGGAATCACTCCACCGTTTGCACCAGCTGTCACTTTATATGTGTTTGCTGTCCAAACTGTGAACAATTGAACTGTTCCATCAGCAGTTGCTGTCAAGTTCTTAACAGCTTTGCCGTTTGTGTAAGCAATTGTGTTAGCAAGAGCATTTGCTTCGCTTGTTGCCCAACCTGCAAATGTATAACCTACAAGGCTGAATCCATTTGCTGTCAAGCTTTGTTCAACATCATAAGTGAATGTTTGTTTTGCAGTTGCACCTGTCACTTCATTGTTTGTTGTGCTTGGAGCAACTTTATTAAATTCAACGAAGTATGTGTTAGCAGTCCAAACTGTGAACAATTGAACTGTTCCATTTGGAGATGCAGTTAAGTTGTTAACTGATTCTTTATCTGCATAAGCAATTGTGTTAGCAAGAGCATTTGCTTTGCTTGTTGCCCAACCTGCAAATGTATAACCTTCAAGACTGAATCCGTTTGCTGTCAAATTTTGAGCAGTAGCATATCTGAATGTTTGTTTTGCAGTTGAACCTGTCACTTCATTATTTGTTGTGCTTGGAGCAACGGCAACAAATTCAACGAAGTATGTGTTTGCTGTCCAGTAAGCATAGATGTTATGGTTGCTTGGTGTTCTTACATAAGAGTCAGCAGTCACAGCTGTTCCACTTGTTGCAGCATCGAACCAACCAGTGAATGTATAGCCAGTTCTTGAAATGCTTGGCAATGTGCCATATGTGCTATCAAATGTGACAACTTTTGTTGCTGTTGCATTGCCAGAAGCAACTGTCCAGCCAGTTGTTGCAGAAATTGTTCCGCTTTGAGCATTTGCTGTCACGGTGTAGGTGTTTGCTGTCCAAACTGCATATAGAGTGTATGTCTTTCCTTCTCCACCAGCAGTTGTATACCAGTTATTGATTGTTGCTTTTGCAACTGTCAATGTGCTTGCTGTTGCAAAGTTATATGTTGCAGCACCATTAGCTGTTGTTGACCAGCCAGTGTGTGTCCAACCTGTTAATGTATATGCAACATTAGATAGTGTTAGAGCACTGTCATAAGTTGCTGTTGAGTTTGCATGTTGAGCGATTGTTGAGTTATCACTAGCAGTTGCTGGTTTGTTAACAGCATATGCTACGGCATATGTATGAGCTGTCCATTGAGCAGTGAGTGTCAAGTCTCCAACATGTTTTGTCACTGATTGACCAAATGCATATGTTTGAGCATCGCTAGAAGCCCAACCTGTCAAGGTCCAACCAGCCAATGTGAACATGTTTGTTGCATTTGCAACAGTCCATGTTGCTGTGTATTTGTATGTTGCAGTTGTTGTTCCAACAGTCACAACATTTGCAGCAGCATTTGTTGGACGGTTTGCAACATATGTGACAGTGTAAGAATCTTCTGTCCATTGAGCATATAGTGTTGTGTTTGTTGTGTAAACAGTGTTGTATAGACCACTGATCGCACCTTCACTGTTA
>JAZNPU010000150.1:0-1941 GCA_045589795.1 Clostridia bacterium | reverse complement strand
AAATTGTCTTCCTAAGACCGCTTGGCCTCCGACTTAGATTTTGTTGGGAAACCAGATGCAGATAAACAACAAAAGATTATTGCAAATTATGTTCAAAACCCAATGCCTAGCACAATTTTGATTTTTTTGAATTTGACAGATGATGCATTTTTCAAAAATCTTAAAACCAAGCTTGCTTATGTTGATTGTTCAAGACTAGATGCAAACACAGTTGTGTCGTATATTGCAAAGAATTTGAAGAAAAACAATGTTGATTTTGATGATGCGGCTATTAACTTGATGGCTCTTTATTGTTCTTATGACATGCAAAGAATCAGTGCCGAAATCGAAAAACTTATTAGTTTTAGTGCTGGTGAAGTTAAAATCACAGAAGATGTTATTAAAAATTTGATTGTTCAAGATAAAGATTATCAAATTTATGAATTAGCAGATTTTATTGCAAAAAATAATGCAGAAAAAGCATTGGATTTGGTTGATTTGCTTGGTCGAAAAAATGGTTTTAGTGTGATTGTTCCGCTATACAACAACTATCGCAGAGCTTTGTATGTGTCTATTTCGCAAGAGAGCGAAGCTGTTTTGGCTGCAAATTTGGGAATAAAAGAATTTGCTGTTAAGATGCTTAGAAATCAAATTGCTGTTTTTTCACCAAAAAAGCTTAAAAGAATTGTTGATTTGCTTGCAGCTGTTGATGGTGACATCAAAAAAGGAAAAATTAAAGAAGAAGTTGCTGTTAAAACAGTGATTTTGGAAATACTAAAAATAAGGAATTCTAAATGAATAATATAAAAACTATCACAATACAAAATCAGAAACTTGGTGCACAGAACAAAACCATCATTAGCAAAGTGCTTCCTTTGCTTTTGATTGTTAGTTTTATGTTTGCCAACATTTTTTATGTTGCTCAAGGGTCAGTGATTGAACTTGCTAACCTCAGCTCTTCACAATATGAGGCATATTTCTTTTTGGAATTGATTGTTTTTGCTTTGATGGATTATGTTGTGATGCTTTTGGTTTTGTGGATTTATAGGTCAGTTTTGTCGTTTAGACCATACTTTTATTTGGTTGACAAAGACACTTTTAATGAAAAATTCAAAATTGCATATCTTATTAAAAATGTGATTTATGGAGCAGCTTGTTTTGCATTGTTTTTTGTGCCACATTTGCAAGCTTTGTTTTTGGTTTTGGATTTGATTTTGTCATTTATGGTTGTTGTTTTGACATATGTTATGTTAAAAAACAAAATTGACATAATGTTTAGGCATTTTTATTTCAAATTGCTTATGTATCCATGGTTTATTTTTCAAGCTATTTCAATATTAATGACTGTTATTTTGGGAGGTTATTAATATGAAGAAGATAATCAAACTTATTATTTGTGCAATCTTTGCAATTATTAGTTCGTTTTTTGTTGTGCCAGCAACCAAAAATGTTGCGGCTGCTGTTAATCAGTCTGATATTGAAATATCACTTATTAACAATTTGGTTAATTTTACAGAATTTAATTCTCAAATTAAGCAAAGAACTAACAGACTGGCAGGAAGCGAAGGCGAGTTGTTTGCTGCTGCATATATCAACAACGAGCTAGGGGCTGCTGGGCTAAACCTTGAACCAAAAAACAACCAAAGCACAATCAATGGTGTGCAAACATTTAATTTCTATGACGAATACACTGGTAAAAAACTTGAATCGCAAAACATAATTTATACCATTAAGGGTGCTTCAAACGAACAAAAAGTTGTTTTGTCGGTTGGTTATGACAATAATTGCCAAACATATTCTTTTGACGAAGATGGAAACATTATTGAAGCTGTTGGTGAAAGTGAAGGAGTGAATGCCAGTGCAGGCAGTGTTGCAGTGTTATTGACTCTTGCAGAAATTTTGCCTCAAAGTTATTTTGATTTTGATATTGAAATTGTGTTCTTTGGTGCAAGCTATGCCTCA
>JAZNPU010000149.1:0-2086 GCA_045589795.1 Clostridia bacterium | reverse complement strand
GGAACTTCAAGTTCAAATAATTTTTTAACAAAGTTTGGATGTGTTCTTGAAACAACTGCTTGAACACCATGAGCTGTTTCACGAAGTTTTTTGATATATACTCTAACTCTGTCGTTGAGATTGTAGCTTTCTCCAGGAACTTGATCTTGAGGCATCAAAACACCTTCGATTGATGTGCCAGCAAGTTCAAGATAAACAATATCACTTTCGGTTCTGCGAATGATACCAGTTGTTAAAGTGTCAACTTTGCCTTCAAGTTCACCAAAAGCTAGGCTTCTTTCTTCTTCACGAAGTTTTTGAGTGATAACTTGTTTTGCAGCACCTGCAGCAATTCTACCAAAATCTTTTGGAGAAAATTCTTCTGCAATAACATCTCCAAGTTTTGCTGTTCTTTTTAGTAGTTTTGCATCTTCAAGTGAAATTTGTGTTTCTGGGTCTTCAACCACTTCAACAATGTCTCTGTATGCCACAATTTTGATTGTGTTTTTGTCTGGATTAAGTTTAACTTCAACTTTTCTGCCTTCGCCATAGTTCTTTTTGTATGCACTTGTTAATGCATTTGTTAAACTCTCCAGGAAATATTCCTTTTTAATACCCTTTTCAGCTTCTAAATCTTCTAATGCTTGAAAAAAATCTTTGTTTACCATTTGTTTTTTGTTCCTCCTAAAATTCTATGTGCCTGCATGCTTTTGCAATGGCATCTCTTGGCAATGTGATTTGTTTCTTTTCTTCAATTGTGATGGTAGTGTCTGTGAATTCTACCAAAGTGCCTGTGAATGATTTTTTCTTTTCGATTGGTGCATATAAACTAACATCAATCACTTGACCAATATTTCGAGCATAATCTCTATCTGATCTGAATGCCCAATCTAGACCACAAGATGACACATTGAGTGTGTATGGGCTGTCGTTGGTTGGATTAAGTTCGTCGAGTGGTTCGTCAATTGCTTTGTGGACAGTTTCACAATCGTTCAAACTTATTCCTGTTGAATTGGCTATATATACTGTTAAGTTATAGCCAGTTTGCTTTTTTTCATAATCAACATCAACAAGTTCGTATCCCAAATTTGTGATGATTGGTTCCAAAAAAGCTTTACTTTTTTCTGCTACAGAATTAGACTTTTTCATATTTCTCCCCAGGCTCTATATTTTTCCAAAAACAAGAGCAACCTTTCGGTTGCTCGTGAATTCTAGCCTTAACTAATGTTATTATACATTAATAATAAATATATTGCAAGTATTTTATTCAAAAAAAACTTGTCTAAAGATGCAAAAACCCCATAAAAATTCGATTATTGAAGGTTGTCTGCAAGTTTTATGAGAATTTCAGCTGTTGCGATTGTGTCAAATAGTGCACTGTGGGCATTGTCTAGTGCAACACCTAAATGTTTTGCAATGGTTCCAAGTTTGTAGTTTTTTACACCACCTTTGATAAATTTTTGAGCCATGTCTTTGTAAACATCAATACTTGGATTGTCAAAGTTGTATCTGCTTTCTTTGCCTTGTTTTCTTAAAAAGCCAAGGTCGAAGTCTACATTGTAGCCAGACAAAATACAACCTCTAGTGAACTTATAGAAATCTTGCAACACTTGATGTGCCTTTGGTTTGCCAGCAACATCAGCATTTGTTAAACCATGAATTTTGGTTGAATCTTCTGGAATTTTCATTTCTGGGTCAATATATGACTGGAATTTTTGAATAATTGCACCATTAACAATTTTCACTGCTCCAATTTCAATCATTTTGTCACCGTTGTATGGGTTAAGACCTGTTGTTTCCACATCAAACACAACAATTGAATTGTTTTGCAAATACTCTGGCACTCGTCTTTCGTCTGCCATGCTGAAAAATCCAACCTGGTCGGTGTATATCATGTCTTCTGGAGAAACAAATTCATAAAATGATTTTTCGGTTTTATAATCTATTTCTTCTTCCCATTTTGCTGGCAATGTGCACAAACTTATATTTTGTGGTTTGATGCATAAATCGCCACTGAATTTGTCTTCTACAATTTCCCCACAAATCATAACTGATGAGCCTTCTTGAATTTTGTCTAGATGAGGCATATAAGTCGGAGGCCAAGCGG
>JAZNPU010000148.1:0-2266 GCA_045589795.1 Clostridia bacterium | reverse complement strand
TTGGCCTCCGACTTCAACAGATTCTTCAACAGTTGCCACAATTTAAGCAATAAAAAACACCAGCAATCGCTGGTGTTTTTTTTATCTAACAATTTTTTTCTTTGTGATTAATAACACTATCAAGAAAATTACATTCAAAACAACAAGCACACTTCCAATAATTTGCAAAGTGGTGTAGCTGTCTGTGGACATTTTTGTTGCTTTAACAAAGCCTTCAAAATAATTACCATCTTTATCATTATAAGCAATTTTTATAAATCCATTTTTATCACGAGGTTCTAAAATTTTAACTCGTTTTGCTTCATTAAATCTATGCAAAACAGTAGAATTTGTGTCAGCCTCTTCATAAATGTTTGTTCCTGAAGAAAGGGTAGCATTTGGCATAATCAAAATCAATCGTTGATCTGAACTTAAAATTGATTTAACATCAATAAATCCAATGCCTTGAGTTGTTTCAACAAGAGCATATTCTGTGGTGGAATCGTTAATTGAATGTTTATAGCCTGAAATATAAGAAATAACATTAACAGGCAAGTTTTCTCCAATATATTCCACAACTTGGTTTAAGCCATTTTCGTCATCAACAACAATGCTAGGCAAAGAGTATAGTTTTGAATTGTCAAACACCTTAACAGTTGTTTCTACTGTTGTTTGAGGCAATTTTTCTAAAACATCAGCATTTTCTGAAAGCACAAAGCCATAGTAGTTTTGACCAAATGATGGTTGAGGTGTTGAAAAGTCAACATACATAACATATTTATAGCCAACCAGTGGTGAGCCATCAGACAATGTGACATCTGCAATTTCAACAACAAACGAGTTAGCTGGCAAAGTGAACATTGATGTTGTTCCTAGGCTTGAAATAAGTTTGGTTTCTGAGCAAACTTTATAATATTCAAATTCAGAACTGTTTCTATATTCAATACTATAAACTGTGTTTGAAGTTTTTGATGCAATAGATGATTCAATTTCTGTTATGTTTGCCAAATAGAATGTGTTGTTGTCATCTAAGAGGGCAAGTGAATTTTGATAAACTGATGTGTTTATGCAACTAAATGTGTTTTCTTCAAAAATATGAGAGAACCCATGTGTCAAAGACACAGCATCTCCAGTGAATGTATAAACTTGAGTGCGATTTTCATATGTGACAGTCAAAAATGATGTTTGATTTACAATAACATTTGAAATTTTAACAATAGGGTCGTTGGCTTGACCGCCAGACAATGATAGCGAAGCCAAAGAACTCAATGTTTGGTTTCCAGATGCAATAAACTCATAACTTGTCACAAAAGAGTTATAAGCTCTGATTAAGTATGTTGAATTGTTATATTCAGCGAAACTTAGTAATGAAATGTTTTTTCCTTGAGATTGCTCATCGGCATTGAAAGTTATAGTGAAAAACTCAAAACCTGTGGAATCATAAATGCCATAAAGGATTGTTTGATTATTCTCTGTTGTAGCAGGGTAAATGCATAAAATTGTTTCAGAATCAATCACAGAAGCAGAAATTTTTGTGTGATATGACTGAATATTTGCAACTGCAACAATTGAAATATCAAAGGTTGCAGAGTTAATAACAGCAATCCCTGTTGTTGTTAGCAAATATATATTTTTGTTGTCAGAACATATATCCAAACAATCTCCAACATAAAAACTTTTAGAATTTGTTGGAGAAGAAGAGTTTAATTGTTTGATAGACAAGTCTGCAGAGTCATAAACAAACACTCCATATTCTGTGTTAACAATATGTTGACCATTCACCACAAAGACTGTTGCCGTTTGGCTTTCTTGTGCAAATGCATGATTTGCACAAGAAATTCCAACAAAGGCAAGAGGTAATAGAGCAACAAATAAATAAGTTAAGAGTTTTTTCATATATGTTTTCCTTTTGAAAATTAATCTCTGAATCCAAAGTCTAGATTGTTAATATATGTGTGAAGAGGAGTTAATTCAGCTGAGTTAACACCGTTGATAAGTTGAACACCATCATATATTGCAACACCAAGAACTGCAGTACCACAAGTTGCAATAATTCCACCAAGAACTGCAGCAGCCGCACCTTCTGTGACAACAATAAGTATGATACCAGCAGCAATTAGGGCAACAGATGCGATACCTTCAACAATAACTACAACCCAAGAACCGTGAACAGGATTTAGATTTTCAGTTCTAATACGAGCATCTTGAGATAGATCAATTTCAATTTCAGACAAGAATGTTGTTCCAGCACTTGTAAATTCAGCCGAATCAGGAAGCAATCCAAGTC
>JAZNPU010000147.1:0-8856 GCA_045589795.1 Clostridia bacterium | reverse complement strand
ATTTCACAGATGGCAGAGACACACCTCCAAAGTCTGCACTTAAATATTATGACATAATTCAAAACAAAATTAACGAACTCAAAGTGGGCGAAATTTCAACTGTAATTGGCAGATTCTATTCTTTAGACAGAGACAAAAACTGGGATAGAGTGGAAAAAGCCTATGACCTTATGATTTCTGGCAAAGGTTCCGTTTGCACAGATTTAAGAAAAGGCATTCAAAAACTTTATGACAAAGGTCAAACAGATGAGTTTTTGGATCCACTAATCAAAAAGGGAACTAAGGGAACAATCAAAGAGGGCGATGCCGTTATAATTTATAACTATCGTGCAGATCGTGAAAGACAACTCGCTTATGCTTTAAGCGATTCTAGCGAACTTAAATTTAGTAAAAAACTTGGTCTAAAGATTGTTTGTATGGTTGAATATGACGAAGATTTGAAAGATGTTTTGGTTGCTTATCCAACAATTAAACATAATCAAATTTTGTCCGAAGTTCTTTCAAATCGTGGCTATAAACAACTTAAAATTGCAGAAACAGAAAAATATGCATACATAACTTTTTCGTTTAATGCTGGAGAAAACGATCCTTTTGAAAACGAAGATCGCAAACTCATTGCAAGTGAAAAAATGCCACTTTATAGTGAAAAACCAGAGATGAGTGCAAAGCAGATCACAGACATTGCTGTTGAGGCCATCAAGAGTAAACAATATGACTGCATAATTATAAATTATGCAAATTGCGACATGGTTGGCCATTCGGGCGACAAAGCTGCAGCAAAAATTGCAGTTGATGTTGTTGACCAATCGGTCAGAGCTGTCACAGAAGCAACATTGGCTGAGGGTGGAGAACTTATCATCACTGCCGACCATGGAAATTCAGACATAATGGAATATGAAGATGGTTCACCTCACACAGCACACACAACAAATCTAGTTCCAGTTTTTATTGTTGGTAAAAGATTTGCTGGCAAAAAACTCAATATTCAAGGGACTCTTGCCGATATTGCCCCAACATACCTTAAACTTTTGGGTGAAAAACAACCAAAAGAAATGTCAGGAACTGCACTTTATTAATATTGACAATATGTTTTTTGAATGTTAAAATATATTCAGAGGATAACTATGAATTACTTATCAATTTTTTACACCTTGGCACAAACAGCTCAAGAGAGAAATTTAACATTGTTATATGTGACATTGTTTGTTATTGCTATGGGAATGCTTGTGTTAGACACTTTGGCAATGAAAAAGTGGACTCCAAAGGCCGTAAAAGGGCTTTTATGGGTTATTTTTATTATCGCCTTGGTTGCTTTAGTAATTCTCTTTGTATCAGCCGCTAAAAATTAAATTTTAGTTGCTAATTAAAAAATATTGTGTTATAATCGCAATGCTTTATTATTGGAGGACATATGAACTTAAACAAACTTTTTTCAACCACATCACTTCTTTTAACAGACACAAATGCAGAAGTTCCAGCATGGGTTGCTTCTAGCTTCCCAATCATTGAAATTGTGATTGCTGTTCTTATCACAATTTGTGCACTATTCATGATTGTGGCAGTTGTTGCTCAAAAAGGTGAAAGCAATGGTGCAACAGGCATCACAGGAAGCTCTGCAGACACATTCTACAACCGAAACAAAAGTGGCACATTTCAAGGCAAAATCAAAAAGCTCATCACAATTGATGCAATCATCATTTTGGTTTTGGGTGTTGCATTCTTGATTTTGTCATCTATTTATTCAATTGTATAATTGCAAACAAAAAAATAGGCTGCAGCCTATTTTTTTTGTTATTTATTTTCTTTGTTATTAGAAAATAATCTTGTTCGCTTAATGCAAAGTTGAATAAGTAGCCAAAGGCCTGCCAAACCAACAAGAGCATATAGGATTCGGGTGAAAACACCAATTCCAAAAGCCCATGTCAAAAGGTTCCAGCTAAACACTCCAACCAAAAACCAGTTGAGGCTACCAAGCAAGCAAATGCATAAAGCTATAATGTTTGCAATGATCATTTTTCTGTTCTCCTTGTTGATAGTATTTACAAATATTCAATAACTATTCACAAAACCTAAAAAATCTTTGCCTAATGGAATATTTGGTGTTATAATAGGTATTAATTTATTAGGAGATCAAATGGAACTAACTTGGGATTTATCTCAACTATATTCTTCAGAGCAAGAACTCAACAAAGATATTGATTCTTTGAAAAATTTGGGTTCTCGTTTTTTTGATTTCAAAGATAATCTCAAAAGCAAGGAAGATTTGCTTAAATATTATAAGTTAAGTGAATCTTTTCAACAGCTAGAAGACAAAATTGTTAGTTATTTGTTTTTCAAAAAAAGTTTAGACGGTTCTGACATTTTTGCAATAGAAAAACTTGCAGAACTTGAAATATATTTGCAAGAACTTGCAAACAACACAACTTTTATAACTCAATCAATCAAAAAAATCCAAAACAAAGATTTGAAACTTTGGAGCAGCTTGCCAGAATTTGCCGATTATGATTTGGCTGTGCTAGACATCATCAAACAAAAAAAGCATACATTGCCAGAAGCTCAAGAAAAATTGATGATTTCTGCAGGTTTCACAGTTGCTCATGGCGAAATTTTTGATTGCTTAGACAATGTTGAAATCAAATTTGGTAAAACCAAAGACGAATCAGGCAGGTTGGTTGAACTCAACCAATCAAACTTATATGTCTTGTCCAGAAGCAACAACAAACAAGTGCGAAAAGCTGCAAGTCAAAAAATGAGAAAGGCTTACAAGGCTGTCAATCAAACCTTGGCAGCAAATTTTATTTCTCATTTGAAATATGCAAATTTTGAGGCCAAAGCATACAAATACAAAAACACTCTTGACATGTGTTTAACTGGTGCAGATTTGCCTGCTGGTTTGCCACAAAAGGTTGTCAAAAATGTTGAAAAGTTTTTGCCACTGTTGCACAAATATTATGCATGGCGAAAAAACTTTATGAAACTGGAAAAATTCGAAAGTTGTGATTTAGTCTGTCAATTGTTTGACAAACAAACAGCAAGTAAGTATACTTTGCAAGATGCAATAAACATCATCAAAAAAGCACTCAAACCTCTTGGAACTGACTACACCAACATGTTAGACACTGCAATCAGTCAAAACTGGATAGATTCAAGATATCTCAAAAATAAAGATTCTGGTGCCTACAGTGCAGATGTTTATGCCGTTCATCCATTTATTTTGCTCACCTTTGATCAAACTGCAAACAGTGTCAGCACCTTAGCTCACGAATTTGGTCATGCAATGCATAGTTATTACAGCGAAAAATCTCAACCTTATGCGAAGCATAACTATGAATATTTTGTTGCTGAAGTTGCAAGCACAGTAAACGAAATTTTGCTTGCAGAACACATGATTGCAACAGCAAAAACCAAAGAAGAAAAAATTCAAAACATAACTGAATTTTTGAACACATTTTTGTCCACTGTGTTCACTCAAACACAATACACAGAATTTGAGTTGTTTGTTCACGACAGTATAGACAAAGGTGTTCCACTAAGCTATAAAAAGTTGAACGACTTTTATTTATCTTTAATGAAAAAATATTGCGGAAAAGAAGTTTCAGTAATCAAAGAAACACAATATAATTGGAGCTACATTCCACATTTTTATAGAAATTTTTATGTGTTTAAGTATGTGACTGGGTTTGTTGCAGCCTGTGCAATTGTTGAGAACTTAAAAAATGACCCAACCTACATCAACAAATACATCAAGTTTTTGTCAGCAGGAAGTTCACAAAAACCATGTGACCTTTTGAAGATTGCAGATGTTGACATTTTGAGTGAAAAAACATATCAGCTAGCAATGAAAATTTTTGAAAAATACTTAAATTTATTATAATCACAAAGGAGAAATCATGTTATTTGTTATTTCAGGTCCAACTGGAAGTGGAAAAGATACAGTCATCAATGAGCTTTTGAAAAATTTTCCAAATTCTTACAAAGTTCCAAGCACAGTCACTCGTGCTCGCAGACCAGGCGAAGAAGGTTATAGATATATTTCACAAGAAGAATTTAAACAAAAAATTCAAAATGATGAATTTGTCGAATATGTTCAAGTTTTTGGAACCGATTATTATGGCACATTGAAAACTGACATTGAAAATGCTATCGACTGCAAAGAACCAGTTTTTAGAATTTTAGATGTTGATGGTTATCAAAAAATTAAAGAATTAGGAATCAAGTGCATAGGAATTTTCCTTTGTGTGCTCGATAAAGAAGAACTCGCCAGAAGAATTTATTTGCGAGGGGAATCTCAAGAAGACATCAAGCGAAGAATTGCCAGAGTGGACTACGAAATTCAAATGAGCAAAAATTATGACCATGTCATAGACGGAAAAAGTCTGCTAGAAAATGTTGCAACATGCATCAAAATTGTTGAAGAATATTTAGACAAAGTGTGACAAACTTTGTCTTTTTTTTATATAGTATAGTATGGCACAACAAATTCACTTTATTGGCATTGGTGGCATATCTTTAAGTGCTCTTGCAATCATGCTTAAAAAGCAAGGATACAAAATCACTGGTTCAGATATTTGCCAAAACAAAGAAACAAAAATGCTTCAAAAAAATGGGATAGAAGTGTTTATTGGCCATAATCAGCAGAATGTTAAGGGTGCCAATTTGGTTGTATTTTCTTCAGCAATAAAACCAGACAACCCAGAAATTATTTTTGCGAAAAATAATCACATAAAACTAATCAGCCGAGCAGAACTTTTGGGGGTTGTTGCCAGCAGCCATAAAAAGGTAATTGCCATAAGTGGAACTCACGGCAAAACAACCACCACAGCAATGATTTCTTCAATTTTGTTAAAAGCAAACAAAAACCCAACAATTCACATTGGTGCAAATTTGCCAATTATTAATGGCAATGTCAGGGTTGGAAGCAAAGAATATTTTGTCACAGAAGCATGTGAATATTGCAATAGTTTTTTAACATTAAAAAGCTTTTATGCAGTGATTCTAAATGTTCAAAAAGACCACATGGACTATTTTTCAAATTTAAGCAATTTGCAAAAATCGTTCAAAAATTTTGCAAAAAACACAAATAAGCAAGGTTTTTTGATAGTCAATAATGACGACAAATTTTGTAGAGCACTCAAAACTCAATCTCAAAAAATTAGTTTTGCAATCAATTCTTCTGCTCATGTTTGTGCAAAAAACCTCAAACAAAATTCAAGGCAGCAATATTCTTTTAACTTATTTGTTTTAGGCAGAAATCTTGGAAGAATCAAACTTGCTGCTTTGGGCAGACACAATGTTTATAATGCATTAGCAAGCATCACAATTGCACTTTTGGAAGGTGTCAGTTTTTGCAAAATTAGGCAAGCTCTAAAGAACTTCAAAACTTGTGATAGACGGTTTGAAAAAATCAAAAATTGCAAGGCAAAAATTATTCATGATTATGCTCATCACCCAACCGAAATCATTGCGAGCATTCAAACAGCAAAACAAATAACAAACAAAAAACTTATTGTTGCATTTGAACCTCACACATATTCTCGAACACAATATTTGTGGAAAGAATTTTGCAGATGTTTCAATGGAGCAGATGAGTTGGTGCTTTGCCCAATTTATGCCGCCCGAGAAAAACCCATTGAAGGCATAACAAGCAGCAAACTTGCAAGCAAAATAAAAAACACTGGGCTAATCACCCATTCGGTTGAGTCTTTGACAGAATGTTATGATATTCTCAAAAAATTTAACAAAAAAGGCAACACTATTTTGATTTTGGGAGCTGGAACAATCAATACTGTTGCTGAAATGTTCAAAACCAAAACGAAAGCAAAGGGCAATTAAGCCCTTTGTTTTTTATACAAAAAATATTTTTATGCGGAATTTATTTTATTTTTTTAGCAATAATGTTATAATAATAACATGAATATTTTAGAACTACGAGAAAAAGTTAAGTTATTGCCACAAAAAAGTGGGTGCTATATCATGAAAGACAGCACCGACTCTGTTATTTATGTGGGCAAAGCAAAAAAACTTCGCAATCGTGTCAAAAGTTATTTCGACGACTCTCAAAAAACTCAAAAAACATATGCCTTGGTCAAAAATATTTCAGACTTTGAATATATCTTAACAAACTCTGAACTTGATGCATTCAATTTAGAAAACAATTTAATAAAAAAATATAAGCCTAAATACAACATTTTGCTTAAAGACGACAAGGCTTTTCCATATATCAAAATTGACATGGCAGAAAAGTTTCCAAGAGTTCAAATTGTCAGGAGACCAAAACCAGACGGCAGTTTGTTGTTTGGACCTTATGTGACAGGTGTTCCAATAAGCGAATTGATGCACATTATCAAATCAGCATTTCCAGTCAGATGGTGCAACACAAATTTTGCCAAAGCAAAATTGCCTTGCAAAAATTGTTTACATGGTCAAATTGGTCAGTGTTTGTCGCCATGTAGCGACTTATCGAAAGAAGAAGAGTATAAAAAGACAATTTTGAATGTTGTGGATTTTCTAAATGGCAACACCAAAGGTGTCAGAACAAAAATTGAACAAAAAATGAACAAGTTTGCAGACAATGAAAATTTTGAAGAAGCTCTTTTGATGCGAAATGCTCTTGCAATGCTAAACAAACTGGAAAGCAAAATTATAACCAGTCTCACAACAAACAAAAATATTGATGTTTTTGCTTTGCACGAAAGTCAAGATGGTCAAATGATTGTTCTCAATTGCATGAACATCAGAGCTGGTCAAAATGTTGGTCAAACAAACTATGCCCTAGATAATGCCATTGGCGACACTGCAGAAATTTTATCTAGTTTTATTGTGGAATATTACAACACAAAAGCAGCTCTTCCAAATGAAATAGTGTGCAAACAACTAACCGAAGAAACAGCACAACTAATTTCAATGTATCTTTTGCAAAAATATAACAAAGTGGTAAAAATAACCATTCCTCAAAAGGGTATCAAGGACAAACTTTATCAAAGTTGTCAAATGAATGCTCAAGAATATGCCGAAAGGTCAAACGAAGCACATTCACGACAACAGCAACTCACAATTGGAGCTTTGACCGAACTTGCAAGTTTGCTAAACCTTGAAAAGGTTTACAGAATCGAAGGCTACGACATTTCAAACATCAGTGGAACAAACAATGTTGCAAGTATGGTGGTGTTTGTTGGTGGCCAGCCAAGCAAAAAAGAATATCGCAAATTCAAAATAAAAACTGTTGAGGGTGCTAACGATTTTGCTTGCATGCAAGAAGTTCTTTCTCGCAGACTTGCTCATTTGGTTGCTGGTGATGCCGGCTTTGAGCAAAAACCAGACATCATTTTAATCGATGGTGGTCTTGGTCAACTGCACAGTGCCCATCAAGAAGCCTTAAAACTTGGGTTAGACATAACATTTATCAGCTTGGCAAAGCAAGATGAAGAAATTTTCACAACAAAATCTTCTTCATCAATAAAACTAGCAAAAAATAATTTTGCACTTAGGCTTTTGCAAAGAGTTCGAGACGAAAGCCACAGGTTTGCCGTTATGTATCACAGAAGTTTGAGAGCCGGTGGAAGTCTTAAAAGCTCGCTTTCAAACATTGATGGCATTGGCAAAACAAGGCAGGCAGAATTATTCAAACATTTCAAAACAATCGAAAACATTTCAAAAGCAACTGTTGAAGAACTTGCTGCAGTTGAAGGAATTGGCACAAAAAATGCCATAAATATTTACAAATATTTCAACAATTAAAGCCCAAATTTGTGGGCTTTTTTTATTGCATACAAAATTTAAGATATTCATATATTTTATTATGAAGTTCAAGGTTAACAAAAAAAAGGTCTATGCAGTTGTTTATCGTTTTGCTGTGTCTGTTTTGCTTGTTTTGTTGGTTGCAATTGTGCCATCAATGTATTTTTCATTTAAGTCACCAATTGCAGACAAATTTGCTCCAAAAGGTGAATTCCAAGGGGTTTTGGAGCTGTGGAATATTGACACATTCGAGGGTGGAACGGCAAGCAAAACACAATTTTTGAAGCAGCGAGCAATCGAATTTGAAAAGGCAAACAAAGGAACATACATTATGGTTAAAAATATGACCGAAAAAGAGTGCCTGTTTGCTCTTGAAAATGGTCAAAGGCCAGCAATGTTTAGCTTTGCAGTGGGAGTTGGTGAAAAGATATTGAAATATCTTTCACAAATGCCAGATTTAGAAGGCAACATCAGAGCAGAATTTTTATCTGCTGGCAAAAACCAGTTTGGGCTTTATGCCGTTCCGTGGTGCAGGGGAGTTTATTCATTAATCAGCACAACAAACAAACTTGAAAAAGCCAAAGTTGAACCACAAGAAGGATTGTCAAAGGTTGCAACAAGTTCAGGATATCAAACCACACTCAAAAATAAAAAAATCAAAACAACATATTCATTGTCGTTTGGTTCAGCGGGTTATGTTTGCCCACAGCTTGCATATTCAACAAGTTTTCAAAAACTTGTCAAAAACAGCACATCTATCGATTTGAAAAATCTTTCCAAAACTCAATATGAAGCATATTGTGACTTTGTTGAAAACAAGGCAAGCATACTTCTTGGCACTCAAAGAGATGTTGCTAGAATCGAGAACAGAATCAGTCAAGGCAAGATTGACGGAGTTATTTATGAACACCTCAGTTCCTACACAGATTTGGTGCAATTTGCAGGAATCTGCAACACAAATAGTGAGCAAATTTTTAATGCCTGTGTGGAATTCACATCTTTTTTGATAAGCAATTCGTGTCAGAAAAAACTTTCAAACATTGGAATGTTTTCTGTTTGCGATGAAAATATTTATTCTAGTGGTGTTTGGCAGCAAATAGAGCAAGCAACATTGTCTGA
>JAZNPU010000146.1:0-4494 GCA_045589795.1 Clostridia bacterium | reverse complement strand
TAGCAATTCAAAAATGTGCAACTGATCAAACAAGCGAAGTGACTGTGACTGCAGTTGCTCTTCCTAATGACGAAATGAAAGGTAGAATCATTGGTCGTGAAGGAAGAAACATTAGAGCAATTGAAAATGCAACAGGTGTTGACCTTATTGTTGACGACACACCAGAAGCTGTAATTTTGAGCAGCTTTGACCCAATCAGAAGAGAAGTTGCAAGATTAACACTTGAAAAACTTATCACTGATGGAAGAATTCACCCAGCCAGAGTTGAAGACATTGTTGAAAAAGTGAAGAAAGATATCGAAAAAACAATTAAAGAAGCTGGTGAAAATGCAATCTTTGAAGCTGGAATCTTTAACCTTCATCCAGAACTTGTGAAAATTTTAGGAAGACTAAAATATAGAACAAGCTATGGTCAAAATGTTCTTAAACACAGTTTGGAAACAAGCTATATCGCAGGTCTTCTTGCTGGTGAACTTGGTGCTGATGTTGCAGTTGCCAAAAGAGGTGGATTGCTTCATGATATTGGCAAAGCTCTAGATTTTGAAATGGAAGGCAACCATGTGGACATTGGTGTTGATGTTGCTAAAAAATTCAAAGAAAGTCCAGAAGTTATTCACTGTATTGAAGCTCACCATGGTGGTGTTGAATATAAGAGCATTGAAGCAATCTTAGTTCAAGTTGCTGATGCCATTTCGTCTAGCCGCCCAGGTGCTCGCCGTGAAAGCTTAGATGCTTATGTTAAAAGACTTGAAAAACTTGAAGAAATTGCAAATAGCTTCAAGGGTGTTGCAAACAGTTATGCAATTCAAGCTGGTAGAGAAATCCGAATTGCTGTTAAACCAGAAGAAGTTAATGACAGTGGAATGATTGTTCTTGCAAAAGATATCGCTAGAAAAATTGAAAGCGAACTTGAATATCCAGGAACTATCAAAGTTAATGTCATTCGCGAAACTAGAGCAACAGACACAGCTCAATAAAACAAAACGAACTCCAAAATGGGGTTCGTTTTTATAATTATATAATTTTAATAAATAAAAAAGGCACTATTGCCTACCAAAGATTTGAAATCTTTGGTTTTTTTATTTGTTTATCATTTTCATGGATAGATAATAATAAACTATAACATGTATAAAATTTTTGATTTACATAATGATTATTTCACTAGTAAAAAGTTTGAAAAGTCTAAGCAAAGTTATTTGAGCAAAGCCAGTAAACAATCTGTTCTTCCAACAACAGTTGTGTGGACAAGCAAAACAGACGGCGAAAAATCACTCTTAAACATTCAAAGGGCTGCAAAATTGGTAGCAAATCAAAATCAAGGCATGCTCGCGATTGAAGACCTTCATTTTGTTTCAAAATCAACAATTTATGAAATAATTAATCATCAACCTGCATATTGTGGCTTAACCTGGAATAATGACAACAATTTGGCTGGTGGAGCACATGGATTGTCTGATTTGACACATTTTGGAAGACTAATCGTTAAGCAACTTGAAAATGCTGATATAATAGTGGATACTGCCCACCTAAATGAGCGATCTTTTATGACTTTTTCCAATATAACAACAAAGCCCATGATCTGTTCACACACAGCATGTTATGATTTGATTGCAAACCCTCGAAACCTCAAAGATTATCAAATTAAAATTATTGTTGAAAGCGGTGGCCTCGTTGGACTATGCTTGGTTAGCGAATTTTTAAGTGGTTCAAAATTTTCAACAATTCTTGATTATGTAAACCACATAGATCATTGTGTTTGTAAATTTGGTATTGATTATTTTTGCATTGGTTCTGATTTTTGTGGAACAAAATATCTTCCTCAAGGAATAACAGATTATAAATCACTTCAAAAATTGCTTGCATATAATCTTGAAGGCATAGGATATAAGCCACAAGACATAAACAAATTACTGTTTGAAAATGCTAATCAATTTTTTCAAAAATATTCAAATAATTATGCAAAATAATAAACATGCAAAAAGCACTCGACATGAGTGCTTTTAATCATCACGAAGTTTAACTTTGTCGGCAACAGTTCTTCTGAGATCTTCACTTATTGCTGCATAATGTTTTTTGGTTGTGTTGACATCTTTGTGACCCAAGACATCAGCAACAATATAAATATCTCCAGTTTCTCTATATAAACTTGTGCCATAGGTTGAACGAAGTTTATGGGGTGTAATTTTTTTGAGAGGAGTGGTTATTTCTGCATATTTTTTAACCAATTTTTGAACAGCTCTTGGGCTTATTCTGCGATTTTGCAAACTTGTGAATAGGGCATCTTCTTCAGCCAAATATGGATTTGTATTTCTTTCATTAAGCCAATCAACAAGAGCAACTTTGACTTCGTCAGAAAAGTATAAAATTGTTTGGTTTCCACCTTTTCTTGTGATTTTGAGACCATTTGTTGAAAAATCTATATCTGAAACATTAAGCCCAACACACTCCGAAATTCTCATGCCAGTGCCCAAAAGCAAAGTGACAATGGCAACATCTCGAACTTTGGTGTGCTCGTGATAACTTTGAGCATGACCACTGAGTCCATAACCGCTTTCTGTATTGTCGATAAACTTTGCAACTTCGTCTGCCTCAAGTCTGATAATTGACTTGTCATGAAGTTTTGGGGTAGGGACTTTGCTTGCAACATCAGCTTCCAAAATGTTATGTCTAAACAAATACTTAAACAAAGACCTAACACTTGCAAGCTTTCGTGCTTTGCCTCGTTCTGTGTTTTGCATGGTTTTGCCATCTTCGGTTTCATAAGAAGAAACATAACTTAAAAACCTTTCAATATGGGTGCTTTTGACTTTGTTGAGGTCTTCGGCATCAAGGTCAAAAAGGCTAGATTTGTCTCTAAAAAGGCTTGTTTCATTCATTAAAAAGTTGAAAAATGTTCGCAAATCATATGCATAATTAAGCCTCGTTAGGGCACTTGTGTTGTTTTCTATGCCAACAAAATAATCATACATAAAATCGGGCATTTCCTTAAGAATTTCCCGTGTTTTCTTTGTGCATATTTTGTTTCTTTCTATAAAATAAGAATTATTATTTGCCATAAATAAATTATAATATATATTTATTAGATTTAGCAAGTAATTTTGAGTATTTTGCGAATAGTTGAAAATATTTGTTTATATATCACTTGACAAATGAAAATGAGAGTAGTAAAATTACAATCAGTTAGCGATGAAGGGACTAGCAAATAATCAGCATGGTTCAGAGAGTTTGCGGTTGGTGAAAGCAAGCCGAATGCCTATTTGTGTCTACCCCAGAGCTAGCTTACGAAAGTTTGGGCATATCAGTTGATGCACTGCAATACAACTGCTTAAAGTGGAGCTTAATTGGCTCAATTAGAGTGGCACCGTGGATATAGAAATTCACCTCTAAGAAGTTTTTCTTAGAGGTTTTTTTATTCAAAAAACACTAAATAAAAAGGAGATAAAAAATGATAGCATTAGAACTAATAAGAAACAACCCAGAAGAATTAATCGCTCGCTGGGCAAAAAAAGAAAAAACTGTTGATTTGACTGAAATTTTGGAAATTGATGCAAAAAGACGAGTTTTGCAACAAGATGTAGAAGCAAAAAAGGCAGAAAGAAACAAAGTTAGTGCTGAAGTTCCAAAACTTAAAAAAGCTGGTCAAGATGTTGCACCAATTATTGCAGAAATGAAATCTCTTGGTGAAGATATTGCTGCACTTGACAAAGAATTAGGTGAATTGACTTCAAGAATAAACTATTTGTTGATGTGTTTGCCAAACCTTCCAGATGACGATCTTTTGCCTGGAGGCAAAGAAAACAACAAATCAATTCATGTTTATGGAAAACAAACTGAATTTGATTTTGAACCAAAAAATCATATAGAAATTGCCAAAAATCTTGATATTATTGATTATGAAAGAGGCACAAAACTTGCAGGAAATGGTGCATGGCTTTATAAAGGTGATGGTGCAAGACTTGAATGGGCACTACTAAATTATTTCATTGACACACACTATGCAGATGGTTATGAATTTATTTTGCCACCACATATGCTTAACTATAACTGCGGAGCTGGTGCTGGACAATTCCCTAAATTTGAAGACGAAGTTTATTGGATTGACAGAAAATCTCAAGATAGCAAATTTATGCTTCCAACTGCAGAAACAGCACTTGTGAACATTCATGCTGGCGAAATCATGAGAGAAGATGAACTTCCTAAAAAATATTTTGCTTACACACCATGTTATCGTCGTGAAGCCGGAAGCTATCGTGCTGAAGAAAGAGGTATGATTCGTGGACACCAATTCAACAAAGTTGAAATGGTTCAATATTGCACACCAGCTCAAAACAAAGCTGCATTTGAAGAACTCGTTAACAAAGCATGCAAACTTGTTGAAGGTTTGGGATTGCATTTCCAACTTGTTAAACTAGCTGCTGGAGATTGCTCAGACAGTATGGCTAGAACATACGATATCGAAATTTGGATTCCAAGCATGGGAATTTATAAAGAAGT
>JAZNPU010000145.1:0-1703 GCA_045589795.1 Clostridia bacterium | reverse complement strand
CCTCCGACTTCTACTGCTCCAACAACACTTTTCTTTGGTGAAATTTCTGGAGCAAATCTTGCTTTGTTTCTGCCAAAAAGCATACCGAAAATGTATGCAAATGTGTCAGTTATCATGCTAACTGCAAAAGTTAAAATGATAAGCACATATCCTAAATTATAGCCAAAATGGTTAAGCATAAACATGAAGCTGATGATAGACATTGGATACAAAATAACACTCATTGTGTTTTTTGTCACACAAAGTAAGTCCTTTGTTTCGATTGGTGCTCCACCATTTTTTCTTTGAACAGCATATATAATAAGTTCTATGCCAACAGACACAACCAATATTACAATCAAGCTCAAGAGTTGAATCATGAGTGCTGACAAAATGCTTTCTGTGAAACAATAGCCTACAAAAACAGGAATTGGATAGAAAATAATCAGTCTTTCAAACAAAACTTGTCCTGAAGCTTTTTTTGCATTGATGAATTCAAAGCCAGCAATGATCATAAGCAAAAGCACAAATGCATCAAAAAATGCCAAATGAACCATTCTTAAAACTGTGAACCCAACAACAATGGCAACAATGAATATGCCAGTGATTAATCTTTTTAACATAATGATGATCCTTATATCTTTAGTTTGAAGCTGCCCATTGTTATGTGAGCAGTTTCTCCATTGATTTTATATGACAAAACGAGCAAAGAACTGCCTTCCATTGGGCGAACAAAATTGTTTTTGACTTCAAAATTTTTAACCCCAAGTTTAGACAATTCTTGTTTTGCCTCTTCAAGTGATTTTCCGACGATACTCATTAAATTTGCATGATGTCCTTTTCTTTTTCTGCCATTAAAGCATCAATTTTTGCAGTGTATGAATCTAAAATTTTTTGAACTTCTTTTTCATTGTTTGCAACATCGTCTTCGCTCAAACCGTTGTTTTTGAGTTTGCGAAGTTCATCAATTGCATCTCTACGAGCATTTCTACATGTCACTTTTGCATCTTCGGCAATCTTTTTTGTTGATTTTACAAGTTCTTTTCTTCTTTCTTCTGTTAGTTGTGGAAATGTTAGGCGAATAACTCTGCCGTCATCAGTTGGAGTGATACCAATGTCGCTTGCCAAAATTTCCTTGTTGATTGCTTTAACCATACTGGTATCCCAAGGGCTGATAACAAGTTGTCTGCCTTCATTTACACTAACATTTGCCATGTGCATGATTGATGTTGGAGTGCCATAATAATCCACCAAAATTTTGTCTAAAATGTGTGGATTTGCTCTACCAGCACGAATGTTGTTAAATTCTCCTTTTAAGTGGTTGATAACCTTTTCTAGATTGTCTTCATATTCTAAGAAAATGGTTTCTAAAATTTCGTTTTCCATAATAATCTCCCTATGATAATACTTCTTATATTTTACTAGAATTTAAGATAGTTGGCAAATGTTTTTGTTAGATAAATTCTAGTTTATAACAAAAAAACGAACCATGGAAAGGTTCGTTAATTGGATTTATCCACTTTCTCTTGGAAAGTTGTTTGAAATGCTTTTGAAGTGTCTTAAAATTTGTGAATCTCTTTTGATGATAATCTATAATAATCTATTCCCTTTCTTGCTCTGTGATTTGTTGGCTTTTGTCTGTTGGTGGAACAGCTTTTGTGTTTTGAGATTGCTTCTCTTTAGCTAGATTTTCTTGAACATTTTTTTCATAAAGTTTTTCTATT
>JAZNPU010000144.1:0-3410 GCA_045589795.1 Clostridia bacterium | reverse complement strand
GGGTTTTATTATTGCTATGGTTGTCACACCGGTGGAGATGTAATTCGTTGGGTGCGAAATATTGAATCTTTAGACTTTATGGAAGCTATTCAATTGTTGGCATCTTGGGCAAACATGGAAGTTCCTCAAATTAAAGGAAATTCTGATAGCGAAGCAATTGCAAAAAAGAAAAAACAAAAAGAAAGACTACTTGCAATTGTAAAAGAAGCAGCAATTCACTATAGGAACAATTTGAAATTGCCAGAGGCAAAGCCAGCTTGGGAATATATTAAAAAAAGAAATCTTCCAAATGATATTGTGACGAAGTTTGGTATGGGTTATTCACTTGGTTTCAATCAAATTGTTGAATATTTATATTCTAAAGGCTTTACAAAACAAGAAATGTTGGAAAGTGGGGTTTGTAAGGAAAAAGATGGCCGCTTGTTTGATGCTGAAGCAACCCGTTTGATATTTCCAATTATTGATGTTTATGGCCAAGTGATTGGATTTTGTGGAAGAACATTGGAACAAAAACCAGAGTTTGCTAAATATCTTAACACTGCAGACACTCCATTGTTTAACAAAAGAATGACTTTGTATGGCATAAATTATCTAAAGAAAAAAAGACAACTTGCACAAAAAATTGATTATGTTATTGTGTGTGAAGGTCAAATGGACACAATAACTCTTCACAAAGCTGGTTTCGACACAGCTGTTGCAAGCATGGGAACAGCTTTCACACCAGAGCAAGCAAAACTAATTAAAAGATTTACAGATCAAGTTTATATTTGTTTTGATGGTGATGCTGCAGGAAAAAAAGCGACACTTCGTGGGCTTGATATCTTAACAGAAAATAATCTTAATGTTAAGGTTGTTAGTCTTCCAGAAGGCATGGATCCTGATGAAGTTATTAACCAATATGGTGCTGAGGGCTACAAAAAATGTTTGGATAGAGCCTTGCCACTCACTGAATATAAGATTGCATATCTTAAAAAGCAAAATGACATGAACACTGCTGATGGCAAAGCAAAATTTGTAAATGATGCACTAGACTTGGTTGCTCAAATGCCAGACCAAATTGTTAGAGATGTATATTTATCTTTGGTGGCAAAGCATGCAGATATGAACAAGGACTTCTTGAGAAGAGAACTCGAAATCAAAGTTGTGAAATGGGCTGAAGAAAAACAGAGATTGCTTGATGAGGCAAACAAGCAGGCCCAAGAAAAAGCTGTTAGTGATGCCGAAAAACTTAAAGCTTTGGCAACTGACTATGAAATGTCTGGAAATGATGGCTTGGTTGCACCTGAAAAACGAAAATCAAAAAAGGTTTTTGAAAAAATTGATCCAAATTTAGACAGGGCTGAAAAATATTTGCTTTGTGCAATGGTTCATCAAAAACCATATGCATTTATTAAGAGTGATATTGGATTTTTGTTTAGCAATAATCACAAAGAACTATACGAATATTATTTGATTCAAAGAGAAAATCCTGCAAACAACATTGCACTCAATATGCATGACGAATTTGTTGACAGCTATGGCAATGAAATTATTGAAATTATTAACTATTTTGCAAAATCTGATGATGAAGAATTTGATGCAATATGTTTCAAAGATTGTCTCTGGACACTATATAAAAAACATTTAGAACAGAAGCAAAAGCAGCTAAATGAACAAATTAAAAACGAAGTTGACAGCACAAAAAGAAAAGAATTGATTGTTGAACTTAATGAAATTGTGCAAAACTTAAAATCAAAAAAGGTGGATTTATAATGAACAAAGAAAAAATTCAGCAAAAAGTTGTGAAACTTATTGAAAAAGGAAAGAAAAAAGGAAACTTGACAATTGAAGAAGTTTCTGACAAACTTTCATCTCTCAATGCAGAAGAAATTGACGAAATCATGGAAAAAATCAAGGCAGAAGGCATCAAAATTATTGATACCATCGTTGCCTCAAACGACTTAGAGCTTGAAAAATTGATGAATCAAGCAAATATTGACGACCCAGTGAAGATGTATCTTAAGGATATCGGCAAAGTTCCACTTTTGAGTCAAGAAGAAGAAATCGAATTGGCAAAAAGAATGGCAGCTGGCGACGAAGAAGCAAAAAGAAGATTGTCAGAAGCCAACCTAAGACTTGTTGTTAGCATTGCCAAAAGATATGTTGGCAGAGGCTTGCTATTTCTTGATTTGATTCAAGAAGGAAACTTTGGTTTGATGAAAGCCGTTGAAAAATTTGATTACACAAAAGGCTTCAAATTTAGTACATATTCAACATGGTGGATCAAACAATCAATCACTCGTGCTATTGCTGACCAAGCAAGAACAATTCGTATTCCTGTTCATATGGTTGAAACAATCAATAAACTAACAAGAGTTAATCGTCAATTAACTCAAAAGCTTGGAAGGGAACCAAGTGTTGAAGAAATTGGCAAAGAAATGAACATTAGCGAAGAAAAAGTTCGTGAAATTATGAAGATTAGTCAAGACACTGTTTCTTTGGATACACCTGTTGGCGAAGAAGAAGACAGCAATCTTGGAACATTCATTCAAGACGAAAATGCAATTTCTCCTCAAGAGTCTGCAACACAAGTTATGTTAAAAGAACAACTTTTAGATGTTCTTAACACATTGACACCTCGTGAACAAAAAGTTATTATGCTTCGTTATGGCATTGAAGATGGACATTCTAGAACACTTGAAGATGTTGGTAAAGAATTTAATGTCACTCGTGAAAGAATTAGACAAATTGAAGCCAAAGCTCTCAAAAAACTTCGTCAACCAAGCCGAAGCAAAAAATTGAAGGACTTTTTGGATTAATGAAAATTAATCAAATTGTTTTGCCAAGAGCTGCAAAAAGGCTTAAGGCAGTTTATGAAAAATCAGTAGAAATTGCACAAAAAGATGACATTGTTGTTGATGTTGGTGCTGACCATGGTTATTTGGCTGCAATGTTTGCAAAATCTGAGAAATTTGCAAAAGTGATTGCGACTGACATAAGTTCACCAAGTTTGAACAAAACTGTTGAGCTTAGTCAAAAATTAAATCTTGAAATTGAAACCAGAGTTGGTGATGGATTGCTAGTTGCTCAAGATGCAACGATGGCATGCATCTGTGGAATGGGTGGATATGAAATTATCAAAATTTTGCAACAGAAAAATAATGTGAAAAAATTTGTTTTGATGCCAGCTCAAAATCCAATTGAATTAAGACAATTTCTTTTGGAGAATAATTACAAAATTGTAAAAGATTATGTTTTGAAAGATAGTGGTAAATTTTATTATTTGTTTGTGATTGATGGTTTTGGAAAAAATAAATATTCAAAATTTGAAAAAATGTTTGGAAAAAATAAATCTTTGCAAGAATCTGAATTTCAGGATTTTGTTGAAAATCAAATAAACAAGTTGAAATTTTTAGAAAATTTTGATATAA
>JAZNPU010000143.1:0-5559 GCA_045589795.1 Clostridia bacterium | reverse complement strand
TAATAGGTTTGCTGTTTTCAAAATTATTTATTGAAATTTCAATATCAACTTTTGTTCGTTGTGTATCTTTTGGAATAAACCTTGAGTCAAACAAGGCAAAAACAGAAGACGAATCATCTTTTTCAAGAGAGTATTCTTTCAATGCTTGTTCGTTTAATCCAACCTCAACAACTGATTGTGGTTGACTAAATGTTGAAACTGTTTTGTTTTTATAGATGCTTTGAAGAACAGACATATTAAACATTGTTGGATATGTTGCACCACTTATGTTTGTGGCAAGTGGAGCAGAAATGGTATTCGACCCAATCCAGCAGCATACAGTGTGCTCAGGTGTGTATGCCACATTATATGCATCTGTGTTTCCGGATTTTGTGCCAACAGTGCCAGTTTTTGCACAAACAGAAAATCCCAAAGAATTCATTCGTTTTGCTGTGCCAGTCTTTGACACTTCAGCTAAACAATCATTAATTAGAAATGCAACAGACTCTTTAACGGCTTGTCTTGTAAATATTTGTCGCTGATATTTTATTTGGTCATTGTTGTCCACGATTTTTTCAATAAAGCAGCTTTGGCAAAATTGTCCATTATTTGCAAAACACATATATGCATCACAAAGTTGTTTTAGTGTTGTTCCTTTTGTAAACCCACCCAAAGAAAGAGCAAGATTGTTATCTTGGTTATCAAATTTTATTCCAAGCGACGAAGCAAAGTTTTTAGATTGGCTAATGCCAACATCTTCAAACACTTTAACAGCAGGAATATTAAGTGACTTTGCAATAGCTTCTTTAACCGTCACCATTCCGTGATATTTTTGGCTGGCATTTTCTGGGCAATATGCACCAAAACATGTTTGTTCGTCTAACACAAACGAACTAGGTGAGTATTTTCCACTTTCAAATGCTGGTGCATAAACCAGTATAGGCTTAATTAACGACCCAGGCTGACGATATGTGTTTAGCAAATCCAAGCTTCCGTTGCTTGCAAATGCAATAACTGCTTTTGTTTGATTGTCAAGAACAATCGAACCAAGTTTGGCCTGATTGTCAGCTGTATAATTCTGACTAACAATAAGTTCTTCAAGCTTAGCTTGAATCTCTGGGTTATAGTATGTATAAAGTTTTACATCTTTATGTCTAAGCTGATTTTCAGTCACCTTCAAAATTTTGCAGGCTTCGGCAATTACACCTTTATAATATTGGTTTTTATAAGACTTGTTTGCTTTTTCAATTTTGATTATTTCTTGTGAGCTTTCTTGAAATTCTGTTTGCGAAATTTTATTATTCTTAAGCATTAAAGATAATATTAAATCTTTTCTTTGATTGGTCTTTTCTTGATTAGAAACCGGGTCATAAACACTTGGTGCATTTATTGTGCTTGCCAGTAGTGCACTTTCGGCAATGCTTAAATCACTAGAAGATTTGTCAAAATAATATCTGCTGGCATTTTCAATTCCATAGCAACCATTACCAAAATATATAGAATTGAGATACATCTCTAAAATTTGTTGTTTTGAATATTGCTTTTCGAGCTGTCTTGCTAGTTTAATTTCTTTAAGTTTTCTAGAAATTGTTTTTTCGCTTGAAAGTTGAGTGTTTTTAATAACCTGTTGGGTTATGGTGCTGCCACCTTGCTTTTTGTCTGGGTTCAAAATATTATTTTTTATTGCCCCTAAAATTCTGATATAATCAATTCCTTTGTGATTGAAAAATCTTTTATCCTCAACAGAAACAAAGGCATCAATTGTGTGTGGCTTTAGCTCGTCAAAAATAACATAAGCATTTTTGCCTGAAATATCAGAGATATTTATTCCGTTATTTTGATTATCAAAAATTTGAAAACTTGAAGCACTGGCAAGTTCGATTTTTTGTTGGTCGAGTGATGTGCCAGCAGTGATAGCAGAAAAATAGGTGACAAGACCCAAACTCAGACAAATTGTCATCAAAAAACAAACAATGATAAATTTTTTTAATTTTGATTTTTTGTTCGTCATAATTTTATGTTAGTATTTGTCGAAACAATAATTTTTATTACACAATTTTGGGCAAAGTGTTGAAAAATATTTTAAGATTATATATAATTATTTTATATAGTAGGTGTATTATGCATGATTACCTTGAGGAGAACTATGAAATATTATATCAATACATACGGTTGTCAGATGAATGTTCACGAATCTGAAAAACTTGCTGGTATTTTAGAGAATATGGGATACACACTTGCTGAAAAAGATACCGAAGCTGATGTGGTTGTATTCAATACCTGTGCAATTAGAGAAAGTGCAGAACAAAAGATTTTTGGAAACATTGGCATGCTAAAATCTGCAAAACAAGCAAATCCAAACATGGTTATTGCGGTGTGTGGCTGCATGAGTCAACAAAATGGTTATGCAGAACAACTTGTCAAAAAACATCCATACATAGACATAATTTTTGGAACACACAATCTTGCAAAATTTGAGGATTTCTTAAATCAAAAGAAAACCAAGAAAAGAGTTATCGAAATTGTTGAAACAGAAGATATCAAACTTCGCGATAGCATGAAAGCTGTTAGAACAAGTGGTGTCAATGCTTGGGTTAATATAACTTATGGTTGCAATAATTTTTGCACATATTGCATTGTGCCATATGTTCGAGGTAGAGAAATCAGCCGACCAATGGAAGATATTTTGCTTGAAGTGGAAGATCTTTTAAGAAAAGGATTTAAGCAAATAACTTTGCTTGGTCAAAATGTAAACAGTTATGGCAATGATATTGCTGATGAAAAAATCAATTTTGCAAACTTGCTTAGAGAAATTGACAAATTGCCTTATAAATTTCGTTTAAGATTTATGACTAGCCACCCAAAAGACCTTTCTGAAGAAGTTGTAAAGGTGATGGCTCAAAGCAAAAACATTTGCCATTATTTGCATTTGCCAGTGCAATCTGGTTCAAATGAAATTCTTAAAAGCATGAACAGAAGATACACCTCTCAACATTATTTATCTTTGATTGAAATGGCAAGGAAATACATGCCAGATATTGAATTTTCATCAGATATAATCGTTGGTTTTCCTGGAGAAACTGAACAAGATTTTCTGGACACTGTTGAGCTTGTGAAAAAAGTTCGTTATCAACAATTATTCACTTTCATTTATAGCAAAAGGAAGGGAACAGTTGCTGAAAAAATGGAAAATCAAGTTGATATAAAAATCAAAAAACAAAGATTATCACAATTGATTGAAGTTGAAAGAGCTGTTGCTTCTGAAATTTCTAAAAACTATATCGGCAAAGTTGTTGAAGTGCTTGTTGAAGGCATTCATCCAAAAAAAGAAGGTCTCATGATGGGATCAACTGATTTTGGCAAAACTATTAGCTTTGCAGGAAGCAGAGATTTACTTGGAAGTTTTGTTAATGTTAAGGTTATCAAAGCAAATCATACAACACTAACAGGAGAACTTGTTGAACTGGTTGAAAAATCAGCTACACAATATGCACTTCCAACAGACAAAGTAAGGAGAAAATAAATGGCAAATAGAAATGATGTTTCACCAATGATGAAACAATATTTGCAAACAAAAGAAAATTATCCAGATGCTATTTTGTTTTATAGACTGGGTGATTTTTACGAGATGTTTTTTGAAGATGCAATCCTTTGCTCAAGGCTCTTAGAGTTGACACTCACAGGCAAAGATTGTGGCTTAGAGGAAAGAGCTCCAATGTGTGGAGTTCCACATCATGCTGCAAAACAATACATTGCAAAGCTTGTAGATAACGGCTATAAGGTTGCTGTTTGTGAACAGCTAACTGCACCAGGAGAACAAAAGGGTGTTGTGCAAAGAGGAGTAGTTCAAGTTATCACACCAGGAACAGTGCTAGAAAGTGATGCCTTAGATGCTTCTAGCAACAACTTTTTGATGTATATTCATACAGATGGTCAAACGGTTGGTGTTTGTTATAGCGACATTTCAACAGGTCTTTTAGAAATGACTGAATTTTCTTCACCAGACTATATTAAACTTCTTGATGACATTTTAACTAGAGTAAAACCAAAAGAAATTTTATGCAACGAAGAAACTATCAACATTTGTGGCAAACTTGTGACTGTCAACACAAGTTATGTTCCTTCTTTTGAGGTTTACAAAGGTGTTCACAATTCTTATGCATCAGCAAAACAATATTTGCTTGAACACTTCAATGTTAAATCTTTGTCTGTGTTTGATGCTAATGACAAAAAATATGGCATTTTGGCAACTGCAAAACTGCTAGACTATGTTTTTGAAACCAAAAAGAGAAATATTTGCAACCTTAAAAAATTGGTGACAATTAAAGATGAAAATTATGTTCATTTAGACATTTCTGCCAGAAGAAATCTTGAGCTTGTTGAAAACATGAGTTTAAGAAAAAAACATGGCAGCTTATTGTGGCTACTAGACAAAACAAAAACCTGCATGGGTGCAAGAATGATGAGATCTTTCATTGACAAGCCACTAACTCAATCAAAGCAAATTAATGAAAGATTAAATGCAGTTGAAGAATTGCTTTCAAATTATATTTTAAGAGACGAACTTCAAGAAAAACTTATGCATGTTGTTGACATCGAAAGAAGATGCGGAAAAATTAGTGCTAACACAATTATGCCAAAAGAGCTTGTTTCGCTTTCTGATGCCTTACTTTTGATTGCTCAAATTAAGCAATTAATTTCAAACTGCAAAAGCAAGTTGCTTGCAAGTTTGCACGATCAAATTTCTGACTTAACTGAAATATCAAACTTTTTGAGAACAGCCCTAGACAATGATCCACCAGCAGTGCTAAAAGATGGGGGATATATTGCTTATGGTTATAACAGCCAACTTGACATGCTTAGAAATGCCAAAACACTTGGCAAACAATGGCTTTTGGAACTTGAACAATCAGAGAGAGAAAAAACTGGAATCAAAACCTTAAAAACCGGATTTAATAAAATTTTTGGATACTATATCGAGGTGACAAACAGTTTCCTAAACCAAGTTCCTGATTATTATATCCGCAAACAAACAACCACAACTGGTGAAAGATATATTATTCCCGAACTTAAAGAAATGGAATATAAAATCTTAAACAGCACAGAAGAAGCCCTTAAACTTGAAAGTGCACTTTATGCACAAATCAAAGAAGAAGTTAAAAAATATATCGATGAACTTTTGATTTCTTCAAAGGCAATTGCAACACTAGATTGCTTATTGAGTCTCGCAACTGTTGCTGCAAAAAACAATTATGTTAAACCTGTCATAAATGACAAAATTTCTCATCTAAAAATTGTCAATGGCAGACACCCTGTTGTTGAAGCAATGATGAACACTAACGAATTTGTTCCAAATGATTGCGAGTTTAATGATTCAACGAAAACAATTTTGTTGACTGGTCCAAATATGGCTGGAAAAAGCACCTATATGAGGCAAGTTGCAATCATAACACTAATGGCTCACATTGGAAGCTTTGTTCCTGCCACAAGTGCCGAAATTGCCATTGTTGACCGAATTTTCACAAGGGTTGGTGCAACAGATGAACTTGCATTTGGTCAAAGTACATTCATGGTTGAAAT
>JAZNPU010000142.1:0-1580 GCA_045589795.1 Clostridia bacterium | reverse complement strand
TAAAATTGTTGTGGGGTATAATATGCCTGATAAGGAGAGTTTTAATGCTAAAAATTGAACATATGAGTTTTGGATATATCAAACAGCCATTGCTTTTGATTGACACAAATGTTTCAGTTAAAAATGGTGTATTGTTTGTGTTTGGTCAAGAAGGTGCTGGAAAAACAACTTTGTTGGAACTATTATGCGGAATACAAAGCTTATATGTAGGAAAAATTTCTGTGTGTGGCAAAGATCCAAAAGAGGCACCCAGTCAAATAACATATTTACCTACAGAAGTTGTTGCTCTAAAAAACAAAACTGTTTTGGAAAATTTTCAGTTTGCTGCAGAGGCTTGTGGAAAGGAATTTTCAGAAGAAATTTTTGATGAATGGTTTAAGCAAAATAAAGACATTAAGTTCAAAAAATTATCACCACTAAACAAGCAGATTTTTGCTTATGAAAGAGCTAAAATTAAAGATGCAAATGTTGTGCTAATTGACATTTCTTTGACCGATTTTAGTCAGTCAGAGATTGAAAATTTGGCAGAAATTTTAACTAATCTCAGCCAAAATAAAAACAAGCTTTTGGTTATATCAATTAATTGTGAAGATTTCAAAAAACTGCAATTTTGTCCTAAAAATAGTGAAATATGCTATATTTTTGCGACAAAATCAAAACAATTTGCAAGTTTTGACAAATTTGCTGATGATGCAGGATATATGGGTATGGCTCAGTATTTAGGTCTTAAAGAAGTGCCAGCAACTATTGAAAACAATCAAAATGGATTCTTCTTAAAAGTGAAAGAACAAACCATAAAACTCAATTCAAAATACATCAAAAAAATTGAAATGTATTTTGATGAAATCACAACAAAAACTGCTGTGTGTTTTTTCACAAACCTAAGCTATGAATCACTCACAAGTGAGCAGTTTAATGCTGCCATAGAAAACAATCAAGTTTTGCTTTATGATAGTTTGACAACTGAAAGATTGAAATAATTGGTTTTGCAATTATTCACAATTCTATTGTTTTTTTTATATTTTTTTGTTAATATATAATCGGAGGAATAAGTTATGGCAAGAATCAGTAGTGTAAGTTCCAAAACAAAATCACCATTTGACAAATTTTGTGAAGCAAGTTTTTCAAAGATGGATGCAGACAGCAAAGTGCAACTTAAAAATTCACTTTTAAGTGATGCTATGCTTAAAATTTTGTCTGACAGTGAACTTTCAGAAAGTTTGAATGCATTTTTTGAAAACAATCTTAACATTAGTGAAACAAGCCGTAATACTTTCGTTCACAGAAACACTTTGGTTTATAGACTTGACAAGATTGAAAAGTTGACTGGTTTTGATGCTCGTAAGTTTGAAGATGCTGTGTGCATCAGAATGTTTATGTGGTTAAAAAAGCATGGCTAAAAATTCAAATAGCGAATTGCTTGGTCTAATCAAGCAAGAATATCCAGAGGCAAAATGTGAACTTAATTTTGAAAACAATTATCAGTTGATTGTTGCTGTGATTTTGTCGGCTCAATGCACTGACAAAAGAGTAAATCAAGTCGGTTCGTAGCCATGTCGTTCTGTGAGCCAAGGAGTTGT
>JAZNPU010000141.1:0-10416 GCA_045589795.1 Clostridia bacterium | reverse complement strand
AGACATAGCTGCTCAAATCAACTTCAATGAAAACTGGAATTACAAAACATCATATATCGAACAATATACAATTTCTGGCACAACTGTTCCAGAAGGATTCCATACAACAAAATATGGATATTCTTTGGAAGAATATATTTCTGAAATCACTGCATAAATTACAAACAAAAAAACACCCAAGATTGGGTGTTTTTATTTTTCTGGAGCTGATGACGGGACTTGAACCCGTGACCTCCACCTTACCAAGGTGGTGCTCTACCGACTGAGCCACATCAGCATAGATATTTATTAAAAATAAGCAATTTGATGTTGCTATTTTTTATGCCTCTTGATTATATCTATATTATCTTTTTTTGTCAAGAACATTTATTGAAGCAATTAAACATTTTTATTTTTTTCACAGCACTTATTTCTGTTGAATTTTATATTAATTTTTGCTATGATAAACACATAAGGAGAACAATATGGCAAAAATTAACGAATCTTTTTTTAAAATGGAAAATGACAAACAAGCAACCAAAGTTGAAGATGTTTTAGACAAAAACGAAACCGTTTTGTTAAGACTCAAACCAAACAAAAAGGCATACATCTGGTCTTCAATTTTGAAAATGATGCCTCTTGCATTATTATGGGCTGCTTTTGACATTACTTTTATTGTGTTAATGGCAAAAGAAGGAGAATCAATGGGTCCAGGACTATGGTTTATGATTCCATTTTTCCTTTTGCATTTGGCACCTGTTTGGATTTGGCTTGGACAAATTATCACTTCTGCAATTGGCTACAAAAACATAGAATATGTTTTCACAGAAAAGCGAATCGTGATAAAAACTGGAATTATTGGAATCGATTTCAAAAGTGTATTCTATTCTGAAATTGAAGGAATTAAAGTTAATGTTGGGCTAATTGAAAAACTTTTCAAAGTCGGCGACATTTATTTTCAATCTTTCAAACAAAGCACAATTTTGCATGATGTTTCAAACCCATATTTTCTATTGAATAAACTTCAAAAAATTACACTCGACATCAAAACAGATATCAACTATCCAAACGATCTCAGACCAAGTGAAAATCATGGATACAACACAAAATATGTTCAAGATTCAACACAAACAAACTCAGAAAACAAATAAAGCACTCTTTTAGAGTGTTTTATTTTTTGTTATATTGCTATTAAACAATTTGACTAAATATAGAATTATTTGTTAAAATATAGCGAATATTATAAAGAGGTACTTGTATGAAGATTGCAATTGTCACGGATAGCAACAGCGGCATTAGCCCACAAGAAGCAAAAAAACTTGGCATTTTTGTTATTCCTATGCCATTTTTGATTGATGGTGAAGAATATTTTGAAGCCATCACTCTTTCCCAAGGTGAATTTTATGAAAAACTCATGGCTGGGGCAGATGTTTCAACAAGCCAACCAAACATCTACTCTGTTCAAGAAGTTTGGGACGAACTTTTGAAAGTTTACGATGAAATTGTTTACATTCCTATGAGCAGTGGTCTTTCTGCAAGCTGCGAAACTGCAATAAATTTTGCAAAAGATTATAACGGAAAGGTCCAAGTTGTTGACAACAAAAGAATTTCTGTTACTCAAAAAGAATCTGTGTTTGATGCAATCACTCTTTCAAAACAAGGAAAAACAGCCAAAGAAATTAAAGACTATTTGGAAGAAAACAGCCTTCAAGCAAGCATATATATTATGGTGTCTACATTGAAATATCTCAAAAAAGGTGGCAGAGTGACTCCTGCTGCAGCTGCAATTGGTAGCATGCTAAAAATTAAACCTGTTTTGACAATTCAAGGTGCAAAACTTGATAAGTTCTGTCAAGTTATGGCAGCTGGTCAAGGCAAAAAAAGAATGATCGAACAATTGATTAAAGACATAACCACTCGTTTTTCTAAACAATTAGAAAATGGAAACTTGAAAGTTATGATGGCTTACACATACAACAAAGAAAAATGCGAAGAATTTAGAAAAGAAGCTGACGAGGCTTTGAAACCATATAACCTAAAAGTTGATTATATTGATGCATTGAGTTTGTCTGTTTCTTGTCACATTGGAGATGGAGCAATTGCAATTGTTTGTTGCGAATATGTAAAATAAAAAACTCCCGTTTGGGAGTTTTTTTATTGAAATTTTAATTGAGTTTTTGTTATAACTTTTTCCCCTACTCTTGCCTCAACATAAAAAACATTTTTTGCTATTTCTTTTTTATAAAAGGCAATTGTTTCACCCTCTGTGCTTTCATTAATAAAATGAATTTCATAATCTGTTAACTGATGATTTCTCAAAAAATCCACTGAGAAACAATCCAACACAAATCGTGAATAAAAACAGTTGTTTACATGGTTGTTAACATCAATGTCGGTGCTTACAACCTTTCTTTCATATACAAAATCATTGCTATCTACAATGGTTGAAAATGCAGAATATTTTTCAGAAATTGCTCTCTTTTTTATGTTTTTCATGTCAAATGGAAACTTGATTGTTTTAGCAGGTCTGATTCTTCGAGTTGTGGCATCTAGTGCAACCCACTCACTTTTTATTGCAACAAGTTCTTCACCCACAATGCTGATTGTGCAATCTCTATCGAACTTGACAGCTGTGTTGTCGATTGTCCAAGTTTTAACATCAACTTTTTGGTCAAGTTCTGGAAATCTTTTAATTTTCATTTTAACTTTTGTTATAACCCAAAAAGCATTGCTAGACTTAAGCAAACTCCATCTGTCTACCCCAAGTTTTTCACCATGGTCATTGGCTATGTCTTGAAACATTCCCATGCAAGCAGGCAAACTAAGTTTTTTTTCAAAGTCCATGTAGTAAGAAAGAATTGGAAGTCTTCTTTGTAAATAATTTTTCATTTTTTCTCCTATTTTTTACCCCTGCATATTATTCACTTCTTAATGCTATAACAGGATCTTTTTTACTTGCTATTTTTGCAGGAATAAGTCCAGCAATAAATGTCAAGAACATGCTGACAACAACAAGTGCAAAGCCACCCACAACTGGAAGTTTTGAAACACCTGCAATACCAGCAAGAGCCTCAATAATTAAATTGATTGGGATATTTAGAATAAGAGTTATCAAAATTCCTAAAGCACCACTAGCAAAACCAATAATCAAACTTTCGGCAGTGAAAACTCGTTTGATATCTTTCTTTGATGCTCCCACACTTCTAAGCACACCAATTTCTTTTGTTCTTTCAAGAACAGAAATGTAAGTGATGATTCCAATCATTATGCTAGAAACCACCAATGAAATGCTGACAAATGCAATTAAAACATAGGTTATTGCATTGATGATTATTGTCACAGATTCCATCATTAAACCAACATAATCTGTGTAGCTAATAACAATTTTTTGGCGATCTCCCAAGGTTCCAAGACTTTCGTCGGCCAAAACTTGATTGTTGTAATCCAGAATTAATTGCTCAATATCGTTTTTAGCCTCAAAATCCACTGCATAAAAGCTAATAGTCTCTGGATTGTCCAGATTTACACTTCCGAGTTTTTGAAGTGTTTGATCCAAACTTAAAGGCTCAATTTTGTCTTGAAATTTTTCTGAAAAAGTTTCTTCAACTGTTTTACCAGCATTGTATAGAGCAAGCATTGCTGCTTGATTTGATTGATCTGCCACCCAGTTGCTAAATGCTGTTTCATAGTCTGACAAAACAGTTTTTTCTTGACTGGTTAGCAAATCTTTTTCTGCTTGGTTAGAGTTGTAATATTGAACAATATCAGCAGCACCAAAATCAAAGTATTTTCCAGAAATCACACTGGATTTTGAATTTAGTTTTTGTGCATAAAGAGCATTGCCTGCTGTTCCTGCTTTTTGTTCTAACTCATTGACAACATATTCTGTTAAAGCTGCCCCGTATGCAACAGTGCCACTAATTGCTGTTGCTGTTGCATTTTCATCTGGCTTGATAACCCCAACAACTTTTAGTTTGACACTTGTTAAGTCTGCAATTGTGGTTTTATTTGCTGTTTCAATTGTATAATATTGATTTGTACTTGAGTTGCTTGTGATTCTTTCATATAACCCTGTGCCAGCATTAAAAGAATACATGTCAGGATTAAGAACCAAACTATACTCTAATCCCAAAAGTTCTTCTGCACTAAGTTCAAAGTTGTCTGTTATTTCTTGATTTGACATAATTCTGTCGATGTCTTTACGGCTTCTAAGTCCAAGAGCCATGAGTGCATAGTCAGGAATTCTATTATATTGATCCAAAACAATCATCACTTCGCTCACTTTACCATCTACAGAATCATAAACTTCTGTTTGTGCCCAAGAACCCGCCACCAAATTGTATTGGCTTTGAATAAGAGTTTGATTGTTTAACATTTCTTGAAAAATGTCATTCATCAAACTCATGGCTGGAGAATTGCCACTCATGTTTGATAGTAAACTAAACGGACTAACAAGCAATGATTTTCCTGAATCAACACCAACCGCATTGTCATAGAAAATATTTAAATCCAAGTCGTAAGTATATTTAACTGTTGCTTTGTTTTTAAGTTTTTCTTGAACTTCAGCTGTTTCTATATATTTCTTGAAAGACTTTAAGTCGTTTTCTGTTTTTCCACTCATCAAAACTTGCATCATATCTGACAATGAGTTGTTGCTATAAACTTTGTCTTTGTCATATTCAACATCTTCATTGTCTCCTGCAACAGATTCTAAAATTTTAGAATAGTCGGTTGATGATTGTGCAATAGTTATTGGATAATTGCTCAATGTGTCCTTTTGAACAGTGTCAATATAAATTTGAAAACCACTTGAAAGAGACAAGATCATGGCTATTCCAATTATTCCAATACTTCCAGCAAAAGAAACCAAAATTGTTCTTGCTTTTTTTGTTAATAAATTTTTGAAAGACAAACTGAGAGCTGTAAAAAAAGACATTTTTTTCTTTTTCTTTTTTTCAGATTTTTTAATCTGTTTTAGCTTTTCTTTTCTCTCTTTCTTTGACAAATTTGCAAGTTCTTGATTAAGTTGTTCTTCTTTCAATTTTTCTTCATTGGCAAGAGCTATCAGTTCCTTTTCTTCTTCCTCAGAAATTGGATTGCTATCGCCAGTTAATTTACCGTCGAGCATGTTGATTATTCTTGTTGAATACTGATTTGCAAGGTCGGCATTGTGTGTGACCATGATGACTAATTTTTCTTTAGCCACTTCTTCAAGAAGTTCCATAATTTGCAAACTGGTTTTTGTGTCTAATGCTCCAGTTGGTTCATCTGCCAAAATAACTTCAGGGTTGTTAACAAGGGCTCTTGCAATGGCAACCCTTTGCATCTGACCACCCGAAAGTTGATTTGGTTTAGACTTGATTTTGTCTCCCAACCCAACCTTTTGCAAAACTTTGATTGCCCTTTCTCTTCTCTCTGCCCTTTTAACCCCAGACAAAGTTAAAGCCAATTCTACATTTTCCAAAACTGTTTGGTGCGGAATCAAATTATAACTTTGAAAAACGAAACCAATTCTGTTATTTCGATAATTGTCCCAATCTTTATCTTGATATTGCTTGGTTGAAACATTGTTTATGAGCAAATCTCCAGAAGTATATTTGTCAAGACCACCAATAATATTGAGCATGGTTGTTTTTCCACAACCACTAGGCCCCAAAATTGAAACAAATTCGTTTTTTCTAAACTTTATGCTAACTGAATCAAGAGCCTCAATTTTTTGATAATCTTTATCTTTCGTTTTGCCTAATTCATAAATTTTCGATATATTTTTAAGCTCTAACATAATTCTCCCCTTATAACACTTCACAGTTTGTATTTTGTCTTGTTATAAAATAAAGACAGTTCTTAAAGAGCTGTCTTTAGTAGTGTCAAATTTATTTACTTAATGGAGCTCCACAAGAAGGACATTTTGATTCTGTTTCTTCTGAAACTGAACCACAATATTTGCATCGAGTTTTGCCTTCTGGAAGTTTCATTTCTTGTTCTTTCTGATATGCCTGAGTTGCGGCCTCGTCAACCACATATTTTTTAACCCCAGTGATTGCAATCACAATCAAAATAACCCCAACTAATATTGCAAAGAAAACAAATCCATATTGCCCGTTTGGAAGTTCAGACTTTCCTTCAACCTCATAAATTTCATATGGGTTTGAACGGCTATAATATAGTTCATATTCATAACCCATTGGATATAGGTTTGTCCAACCCAACTGACTTTCTGCAGAATATTCTTTTCCGTCAACAGTGTATTCATAACTTGTATAATAATAGGTTTCGCCAAAGCTATAGTATTCGTCATAGCTTACAGCCTTGCCCACAACTGTGCCATAGCCCGTGATGTATGCACAATAAATCAGCATAATTAAAAAAACTGCAAGAACACTGCACACAGCAATTGTTGCTTTTTTGTTGCGAACAGCCTTATATTTCACATTTGATTCTTCAGCAATTTGACTCTTTCCAAAACTATATGATTCGCCAGACGAACTCACAGACATTGGAAAAACCCAGTGAAAGCCCACACTGCTTCGTGAACCTCTATAACTTGATCCACTACTTCTAAAAGAGCTACTGCTTCTTGACCCAGAAGAAAACCCTCTTGATCCGCCGCCTCTGCTCATTGATCTTCCACGACTCATAATATTCTCCTAATAAATAAATTATACAATACCACACAAAAATTTGACAAGTTTTTCACATTATTTATTTTATTATTATTCTGTATTATTTTTGAAAGTGTTATTGACTAACCAAACATTGTTTGTTAAAATACAATTATAACAAACACAGGGAGGCACTCTATGGCAAGTTTATCTCAAGTTAAGGAACTACTTATAAAATACAATATTGCCTTCGACGAAAATTCAAGCGAAACAGAAATGCTTTTGCAACACTTTGCAAGATCAACCACCGAAGATCTTGAAAAATATTTTTCTAACTGTGTCTTTTTGAAAAAAAGATTAAATGATGCTTGCTCTGCTATCACAGTTGAACAAGTTTTTTATATAATTTCAAGAGCCAATCGCGACTTTATTCAAAAAGTTGAAAAAGAATATGACAAATTTGCTTCACAAGTTGCTCTTGATGACCATCTTAAAACCAAAATTTTTGCAAGTCTTTCAAAAGATATGCTCAATGTTATGTCAAAAACAGACAAAGAAATGGCAGATATTGCATCAAAATATGTTTCAGACCTTAACAAAGTTGTTGAGTTGTCTAACAGCTTTGTGTCTTATTTTGATGAAGAGCTAGGTTCAAAACTTTTCACAAATTGCATCAAAAGAATGCAAAGTTTTTACTATTCAACCAATCCAGAACAAATCAGTGAGTTGTTTGAGCATTTGAAAAATCACCCTGACTGTGCAGGAAAAATCACCGAAGAAGATTTGGTGTCTATTAGTGAAAGATGTGCAAGTTTTTATAGCAATGCTACTGCTGAAAAAATACAAAACATCAATTTGCAACTTCAAGATTTTTCAAAATTTATTTATAACCAACTAGAACTTGAATTAACCGAAAAAAACAAATTGCAAACAATGCAATATCAAACAGCCTTAAATGCAAAAGATTTACGAAACATTTTGCTAACAACCCCAACAATTTTCACAGAAAACCCAACAACTATTAACTTTAATATTGATTTGATTAAAGGACAAGACACAATCGGTTCACTTGTTGAAAAATTCCAAATTAAAGTTAATAACGAAGAAGCTCTAGAAAAGTTCAAAAACATTTCATTGTCTTTTTCTGCAACAGACATGCAAAAACTATATGTTGGCAACCTTTCTGCTCTTTCTGTTTCTCCAAATGTTATGCTAAATGCATTGACATTCATTGACAGAACAGCAAAAGCTGTGTTTGGTGATGAAATTGCTCCTGAAGAATATTTATCTCCAGAAACCTACGGCCAACTTCAAAACATAAACAAACTTTATGACAGTTTTGGTTATGACAAAAATCAATGGAAAAACAACCTTGAACTACTTTCAAAAATTGTCAGCAAAGAAAAACTTAAAGATTATTTCTTGTCTAGTTTCAAATTGGCAAATGTTCCAACAGAATTCATTAAAACACAAATTGCAAACACAATTTTGGCAAGTAATGGTGCAGACGATCTTGAAAAAAGTTTTGATAGATTAATCAGTAAAAACTTTTTCTGGGATGTTCAAAACAAAAAGAAATCTTCTGATGAATCACAACACACATTTGAAATTCCTAAATACAGAATCGGAAACCAAAAGCCAGAACCAATTCAGTTTGGTGTTGATCTTGAAAAAGCAAAAGAATTTTTGGCTGTGTTAAATTTTGATGAAAAAGTTATTGAAGCATGGCAACAAACTTGTGAAAAAAATACAAACAAGCAAAGCAAAAAAGCCAAAACTGAAACATTAGATATCAAAACAGTTAATCAATGCAACGAAATTCTAAACCTTATTCGTGAATTAAACACTCAATTAAACAATAAGCCAAACGAAAGTCAACTCTTTGTTATCAATCAGACCCTAAAAAGCTTATATGACAACATTGCACTACTCTCTTTCAACACCCGAAACATGGAAACAGTCACAAAAGGTTTGATTGTGAATGTTAAAAATGCTTTCAATGACCTTTCAAAAAGATTTAATGAATTGCTTACTGAACATCAAAAAGCATATAAAGATGAATTAAAAGCACTTAAAAAGCAATATAAACAATTAAGTGAAAAAATTGATGAAAGCTATCGCAAATATCAAAGATATCACGACAATATTCCTGTAATATTAAAAGATTACAACGAACTATTGGGTCGACAACTTGAACTTTCAAATCAAATTGGAGAATTTAGACAACTACAACTTAAAAACAAACAAGAAAGATTTGATCGTATAAATAAATTCTCTACTCAAGTTTATAAATATTTTGAACAAATTTGCTCTGCAACAGAACAAAGTTTATATAATCAACTTCTAGACCTAAACCCTTGTGATCATATTAGTTTATTCACTGAAGACATTCTAAAAGCCAATCAAACTATGCTTTGCAGAGACTTAAACATTGATCAAATTAGCAAATATTCTGGTCAAATATTCTCTGTTATGCAACAACTCAGAGGCAATGAAAAATATCGTATGCTATATGCAAGAGTAAGTGACGAATTAGCAAGGCAAGGAATTTATCTTGATGTTCAACTTGACCACTCACAAATTGAAACCTTCCATGGTGACACAATAAGCGAAGCTCGAATTTATGACATTATTGGAGCAAATGGTCCATATAATCAAGACGATTTTGAAACTGTATATTGCTTTAACGGAATTTTGAAAACAGCTTGGCTTCAAGAAAACAAATACCAAAGCAAAATTGATGCTCTTGAAGATGAATTGTCAAAAATCACCCAAGAAATTAAAGAACTCAAAGATATGATTGAACATGGCTATAAGAGTAAAATAGACGGAAATGCAGCAAATCTTGAACTTGAACAATTTGCTCTTCGTGAAGAAGAACTTAAAAAGAAAATTGCCAAACTCAAAGAATTGCAATTTGGAAAATAAGAATAAAAAATAGTGTGAAAACCACACTATTTTTTTGTTAAGTTTTTAACAAAATTGTCAATAATAAGTTTATGAAAAAAATAAACAAAGCTCAAATTTATCAAAATTTATATTCTTGTGATGTTGAGGACATAGATAAACAACTTAGCATATTCATTAAACAAAAAAGAAAACTTAGCAAAAGAAAATAAAAAAACTGGCGGCTGCCAGTTTTTATAATTCTCGTCTGTCTGCAATCGCCCTGCTTAAGGTCACTTCGTCTGCAAATTCAAGTTCGCTACCCATTGCAACACCTTGGGCAATCCTTGAAACCTTTACTCCAAAAGGTTTAATCAATTTAGCAATATACATTGTAGTTGCTTCACCCTCAACATCTGGGTTTGTTGCAATGATAATTTCTTGAATGTTTTGAGTTTGCACTCTGTCCAAAAGTTCTTTGATTCTAATATCATTTGGTCCAATATTTGCCATTGGATTGATTGTTCCATGCAAAACATGGAATGTTCCATTAAAACCATTTGCTTTGTCTATTGCAACAACATCTTTTGGCTCTTTTACAACACAAACAATATCATTTTTGCGAGTTTTGCAGATTTTGCATGGTGTTGTGTCGGTATAATTTCCACAAATTTCGCAAAACTTAACATTTCGCTTAACATTAAGCAATGCTTCTGCAAAATTTTTTGCATTGTCGTCAGTTCCTTTTATTATGCTATAAGCATATCTTTGTGCTGTTTTTTTGCCCACTCCTGGCAATTTGCTAAACTCATTGATCAACCTTGCAATTGGCTCAATTTCGTTTATCATTACATCAAGCCTCCAAGATTTCCAAGTTTGCTATTTTTATATTGTTTAGCCTTTTCGTTTGCTGAATTATATGCAGCCATAATCAAATCTTCAAGCATTT
>JAZNPU010000140.1:0-3360 GCA_045589795.1 Clostridia bacterium | reverse complement strand
CATGGCTACGATCCGACTTCCACATAAATAAACTCATCTGGCTTATAATTTTGATATCTCATGTTAATTGTTGCAATTTCAGTTGTGTCGTAAATATCTGCACCATTTGCCTTTTGAAGCATAACTGGTGGCATTGGATTTTTCAAAAGTTCTTTGCCGTTTTCATCAAACTTGCCACTAGGAACATTTTCACCCTCTTCACTAACATCAACAATCAAAGCTCCATTGCTAACTTTTGCAAGGCCTTTCTTTTTGAAAATTTCAATTGTTGGTTTAACAAAAGGTTGTGCTGTGCTTTCGCCATTCCATAAATCAAAGTTGCAGCCCAAAACATCATAGTTGTGTTTTATCTTAACCAAAGACACTTCTCTGATGTGGTTATAAATTGAATAATATGGTTCTTTGTGACTTTGCACAAACACTGTATATTCTTGAGCACGGGCCATAAATTCTGGATCCGTGTTTTTCCTTTTGCTTGCTTTTGGATAAGCCACATTTAGCATGTCAAGAGTGACAGATTGTTTTTTATCACTTCTTCCAAAATAATAATCCAACACACCATCATCTTCAAGTTGAGCAATGGTCAATCCCATTTGAGTTCCCCAGTCACCAAGATAAACATCAGTTATAACTTTGTCTCCCAAAAGTTTGTGAAGTCTTGCAAGAGATTCTCCAATAATTGGAGATCTTAAATGACCAATATGCAATTCTTTTGCAACATTTGCTCCACCATAATCCAAAAAGATTGTTCTTGGATTTGCAACATTTTGCAAGCCCACTTTTGCATCAGTTAAGCAATAATTAGCAAACAAATTCAAACATTTGTCTGTAAATTTGAAGTTGATAAATGCAGGAGCGGCAACAGAAACTTCATATAAATCAGTTTCTGGCAAGTTTTTAACTAAGTTTTCAGCAACCACCATTGGGGCAAGTCTTGCTTGTTTTGCAAGGCTAAAAGCCATATTGGTCTGATAGTCAGCAAGTTCTGGTTTTCCACTCACACTAATAGATGCCAAAGATTCGTCCCAACCACAAGCCTTAACAGCCTTTTTCAAATCAGATAATAATAATTCTTTCAAATCCATAATTTTGTCCTTAAAATTAGTATAACTTATTTTAGTGTATCAAAAACAAACTTATTTGTCCACGGTTTTATTTTTTCTTTTACCAAATCTTTTCATTGCTCGCAAACTGTTTAATACAGCTAACACACTAACACCAACATCTGCAAACACTGCCATCCACATTCCAACCAGACCAAAGCTTACCAAAACCATGGTTAAAACCTTCAATCCAATTGTGAAAATTACATTTTCAGCCACAATTCTTTTTGTGTTTTTTGAAATTTTGATTGCTTCAACCAGTTTTCTTGGTTCGTCAGTCATAATAACAACATCTGCAGACTCAATTGCAATATCCGAACCAATTCCACCCATTGCAACCCCAACAGAAGCCGTTGACAAAACAGGTGCATCGTTGATGCCATCACCAACAAATGTGACAACTGAATTGTTTTTTATAGCTTTAAGTTTTTGTACTTTTTGAGCAGGCAGAAGTTCTGCATAAAATCTATCAATTCCAAGGTCATTTGCAAATTGCTTAGCAACAGCATTTTTATCACCAGTAAGCATCACACTTTCAATGCCAAAACCTTTCAGGTCTGAAACTGTTTGTTTACTATCTTCTTTAACTGTGTCTGACAAACATAAATAGCCCTCAACTTTTCCACTAACAGCCAAATACACAATGGTTTCATGTGTCTCGACAGCATCAAATTCAATGCCATTTGTTTGCAAAAATTTGGCATTTCCAACCAAGCAATCTTGCATAAATATGTTTGCAACAATACCACCACCGGCAATTTCATTATATCCATTAACCCAAGCTGTGTTTATTGTTTTACCAGTTGAAGAAACATAGTGCTGATAAATAGATTTTGCAATTCTATGGTTAGAAAAACTTTCGGCATAGGCAATGGTCTCAAGAATTTCTTCTTTTTCTTTTTCTCCAAGGCTAACAACATTTGTCACTTGAAATTGTCCAGTAGTCAAAGTTCCAGTTTTGTCAAAGCAAACAACTTTTGTTTTAGCTAAAAGTTCCAAGTAGTTTGAACCTTTAACAAGCACTCCACTTTTTGCTGCCGCACCAATTCCAGCAAAAAATGTTAGCGGCACAGACAACACCAATGCACATGGGCAACTAATAACCAAAAAAGATAATCCTCTATACACCCAAGTTTTTAGTGATAGCAATGTGTATCCATCAAATATTGGTGGAATAAAACAAACAATAGCTGCGAGCAAAACAACTATTGGTGTATAATATTTTGCAAATTTTGCAATAAATTTTTCAGTGTTAGCTTTGCTAGCTGATGCCTCTTGCACCATTTGAACAATCTTGCTCACTGTTGAAGATGATGCATCACAAGAAACTTCAATGGTCACTGTTCCATCTTCTGAAATATATCCACTCAAAATTTCTTGATTAACAGTCAAATATTCTCCCACACTTTCGCCTGTTATTGCAGCTGTGTTAAAGTGTGCACTACCATTGACAATTTTGCCATCAAGTGGAACTTTTTCGCCGGCATTCACACAAATTTTATCGCCGACTTTAATGTTTATAATATCTACAACTTCAATAGAACCATCATCTAGTAGTTTATTTGCCGTTGTGCTTTGCAAACCGGCCAAGCTTTTAATTCTGTTTTCACTTTTCTTGGTTGCCAAGTGCTGGAATATTTCTCCAACACAATAGAAAATCATAACTGCACAACCTTCCAGATATTCACCAATCACAAATGCACAAATGGTCGCAATACTCATCAAAAATGTTTCGTCTAAAACTTTGCCTTTGAAAACATTTTTTATTGCTTGCCACAGCACTTTATATGCAATCATTGCATAACTAACAAGATATAACGGCAAATATGCAAAGATGTTTGTCACTGTGTATTGCAAAACAATTCCCACAAGCCAAAGAACAGCACTTATTGCAAGCAAAATATATTCAATTTTTTGACTTAACTTTTGTTTTTCCTCTGCATCAGCAGGCAAAATTTCAATGGTTTTATCAAAATCATGAATAGCCTCTTCAATTTTTCTCATTGTTTCTTTTGAATTTTTATATTCAATATCAACGGTCACAAGTTTAGTCACAAAGTTAATTTGAGCACTCTTTACATTTTCAACTTTACAAATTTTATCTTGCAATGCAACACTGCAACCAGCACAATGAATATATCCAAGCTTAAAAATTTTCTTCATAGTTAGCTCCTTTCACAAATATGCTCTTTGGCCATGGCAAGCAAACTTGCAATGTGGTCATCAGCTAAACTATAATAAATTTTATTTCCAGCTC
>JAZNPU010000139.1:0-5676 GCA_045589795.1 Clostridia bacterium | reverse complement strand
ATTTTGTTTAGTGTAGACATCACTTTTCTTGTGCTGTCAAAAGGCAATTCATCAAGTTTGATTGTTGCTTTGTTCAGGTTGTTAGTAAAGTGCTTTTCAGTGAATTGTTTTAAGCTGACTTCGGTTGCATCACCAATAAATCCATCACTTGACTTAATGGCATTATTGCAACAGTTTATGGCATCAACAAGCAAATCAAGTTGGAAAGATTGAAAATTGCTAGTGAGGTATTTTTTATTGAAATAAATTGATTTAACAGTCATTTTGTTTTGAGTCAAAGTTCCTGTTTTGTCTGTTGCAAGGCAAGTGCAACTTCCCAGTGTTTCAACACTTGCCAAAGTTTTTACAATAGCACCATGTTTTGCAAGTTTTTCAACCCCCAAAGCCATAATAATGGTGACAACAGCTGGCAGACTTTCAGGAATGGCTGCAACAGCCAAGGCAATGGCTGTTAAAAAAGATTGCATAAAATCAAAGGAGTTGCTAAACAAAAGCTGAGTTAAAAACACAACAAAAACAACGGCTAAAACCACAAAGGTTATCATTTTTCCAATTTGTTCCATGTTTTTTTCTAGTGGTGTTTTGTCGGCCTTTGTTTTTAACATTTTTGAAATTTTACCAATTTCTGTTTGCTTTCCAACTGCATAAACAATACCAGTTGCTCTACCGTGGGTGATATTTGTTCCCTTATAACAACAATTTTGTCTATCAGAAAGGGTTGTGTTTTGTGACGGAATAAAATTATGGTCCTTTTCTACAGATATGCTTTCTCCAGTGAGAGAACTTTCATCAACTTGTAAATTGTTTGAATCAATCAGCAAAACATCAGCAGGAACTTGATCTCCCATTTTAAGTTTCACAATGTCACCACAAACAATTTGATCTGCAAAAATGTCAACAACTTTGCCATCTCTGACAACTCTTGCTGTCAACTTTGTTTGTTTGCTTAAAAGATCAAGAGCTACTTCTGCTTTGTTTTCTTGAATCACTCCAATTATTGCATTTATGATGACAATCACAAAAATTAAGCAACCTTCAAAAAGGTCTTCGTATTGATGAGTTAGCAAGCTAACAATAACCGACACAACCGCAGCAATCAACAGAACAATAATCATCAAATTTTTGAACTGTGCAAAAAACTTTTTCGCAAAACGGGTCTTTTTTGTTTGGTCAAGAATGTTCAGCCCAAATTTTGTGTTTTCTTGTGCTTGAACGGTTGTTAAACCCTGTGGAGAAGATTTGAAATTTGAAAATAGTTGTTCTTTGGTCATAAAAACTCCTTACAATAGAAAGTATATGAGCAAAAAACAAATTTAGAAGCGGTGCAAGGGTGTATATTTTTTGATTTATGTTGACAAACAAAGATGACTTATTTATAATGATATTATCAAATATATGGGGGAAAACCATGACAAAAAACAAAAAAGCTAATAAAAAACATTTCAACTAATTGTTTGGTTGCTTTTTTGTTTTGTTAGTAAACTCAAAGTGACCAAACTTTGAGATTTTTTTTATAAAAGGAGAAATTTATGAACTGGGCAGAAGAAATTGCACAAAAAATTATTGAACAAAGACCTAATGAAGAAGTTTATACAATCGCAAGCGGTGTTAGTCCTTCAGGGTTTGTTCACATTGGAAACTTTAGAGAAATTGTCACACCATACATGGTGGCTTGCAGCTTAAGACAAATGGGCAAAAATGTTCGCTTTATTTTAAGCTTAGATAACTTTGACCGTTTCCGTAAGGTTCCTGGCGGAATCCCTACAGAGTGGAGTCAATATATTGGAAAACCATATGTAGACATTCCTTGTCCTTTTGATGCAAACAAAAGCTATGGTGAATATTTTCAAGAAAGATTTTTAGGCGAACTTGCTGCAATGGGGATTGTTCCTGAATGTATTTATCAATGTGATGAATATCGCAGTGGAAGATATGCCGACAAAATCAAACTTGCAATGGATCGCAAAGATGAAGTTTTTGATATAATTGATAGTTGCAGAACACAAGAAGCAACAGAAGAAGAAAAAGCAAACTTTTATCCAATCAGCATTTATTGCGACAAATGTGGAAAAGATGCCACAACAATTCTTTCTTATGATAAACAAACTGGCAACATTGTTTATGAATGTGCTTGTGGACACAAAGACACAATTAATGTCTTGACAGCAAGAAACATCAAACTTCAATGGAAAGTGGACTGGCCAATGAGATGGCAAGCAGAAAATGTTGTGTTTGAAAGTGGTGGAATGGATCACAGCACACTCAATGGTAGCCACGATGTTGCAGAAAAAATCAGTAGACAAATTTTCGGTTTTGAACCACCAGTTTATTCTCCATATAACTTCATTGGAATCAAGGGTGGCGGTGGAAAAATGAGTTCTTCAACAGGAAATGTTTTGACACTAACAGACTTGATGCAAGTTTATGATAAAAACATTATTAAATGGTTCTATGGCAAATATATGCCAATGCAAGCATTTAACATTTCTCTAGACAATGATGTTATTCGCTATTACAGTGAATTTGACCGTTGGGTTAAAAAATATTTTGACGGAACAATTGACGAACTTAACAAAAGCATCTTGAACCTTACAGAACTCACACCAGATTATCAAGAATATCCAAACTTTAGTTATCTTGCAACATTCTTGCCAATTGTTAGTGGTGATGAAAAATTGCTTGCTAGCATTTTGAAAAAAGAAGGAATCAACACAAACACTCCAAAGTATGCAGAAAGATTGGCTCGTGCAAAATATTGGGTTGAAAACTATGGCAAAGAATATCAAGTGAATTTGCTAGAAAGCAAAAATGTTGAATTCTATGGTAGCCTTTCAGACCTAGAAAAACAATGGGTGGCAAAAACTGTTGAATTAGCTAGTCAAAACTATGACAGTGTTGATGCATTGCAAACAGCACTTTATGCAGTTGTTAAAACCGGAACAGAAACCGAACAAGAACTAAAAGCAACACAAAAAAGATATTTCCAAATTTTATACAATTTGCTCCTTGGTGCAAAACAAGGTCCAAAACTTGGAATTTTCTTGATGGCAATCAACAAACAAAAACTAGTTGACCTTTTGACATTTTAGTAAATAACCTATGAAAAACTATGTCGCAGTGGCATAGTTTTTTATGTTCAAAGAAAAATCACTAGCTGATTACTGTGTGTTTAAATTATATTTATTACAACAAATCCTACACTTGCTAAATAAAATCTATAAAATGAAGACAAAATCTCTAATAAATGGAATGGGATATGTCGCTATTTTAGAGATTTTATGTTATACTTATTGCGATAAGGAGAAACTGTGATGAATAACACAAGAATATCAAATAGAATAGCTGAATTAAGAAAACATCATAATTTGTCGCAAAAAGAACTAGCCCTAAAACTAAATGTTTCAAACAAAACAGTTAGCAAGTGGGAGTGTGGGAATGGCATCCCAGATATAGAGATGTTAAACAATATGGCTAAAATATTTGGAATTTCTTTAGATGAACTTGTTAATGATAGAAAAAGTGAAATGGATAAACCTGTAGAATCACAAAAGCAAAATTCTATAAAAACTAGAATTTCAACAAAAAAGAAAAATCTTTTTTTGACCCTATCCATTTCTATATGTTTTTTGGTTTTGGTGTCAACATCTTTATTATGTTATTTCTTTATTCCACGAAAACCAGAAGTTTTAAAATCAGATATATTTCAAATAGATCATGCAAATGCAATACTTTCATGTAGTGTCAGTAATACTACGGAATATGTTTCTCTGTCAGAAGCAATAGACCTTCCTTTAACAAACGATTGGGAACTGTATACAGATATAAATGCATCCAACAGAATAAAATCAAAAACTGTTAATTTGCAAGTAGGGGATAATATTTTTTATTGTTTGATAGAAAATTCATCTGGTGAAAGCAAGTTGTATCAAATATCAATTCGAAGAAAGCCTATATATGTTGTATCTTTTAATACAGATGGAGGAACAGCCGTCGATAGTATATATATAGAAGAAGGACAAACAATTGAACAGTCTACTCTTGAAAACCCTTCTAAGGATGGTTATAACTTTACTGGTTGGGATTTTAATTTTGATCAAAAAATTTATGAAAATACAATTATTCAAGCAATTTATCAAACTAAAAATTTCAAAATAATCTATCACTCTAACGATGGACAAAATCAAACTTTAAACCAAACTATAAAATATTCTGAAAGTATAATCCTATTAGGAGATGCATTTACTAGAGATTATTACATTTTAGAAGGATGGAGCAAACAACCAAATGGACAAAAGAATTATTCATTAGAAAATTGTATTTCATACAATATCCCAAACGACTTGATTTTGTATGCATATTGGAAACCAATACAATATAATATAACATACAACTTAAATGGTGGAGATATGTACCATGGTCCACGGACTTATAATGTTGAGAACGAATTTACTTTGTCTGATCCAAATAAACCTGGATATGCATTTACAGGATGGGAAGAGGGTGGATTTATAAAAAAAGGTAGTCATGGGGATAAAGAATTTACTGCCACATGGGAAATTGCACATTATACAATCAGGTATGTTTTGAATGGTGGGAAAAATTCAGAAAATAATCCATTAACATATACATTTCAAGATGAGCCAATAGTTTTAGAAAATGCAACAAGAGAAGGCTATGTATTTAAAGGGTGGTATTCATCATTAAGTTCTTTAAATTTAACAAGTCAAATATCAACAATAGAGTGCTCGACTGAACTTTCAAATATAGTTTTATGTGCGAAGTGGTATACGGAGTTGGACGAAACTCAAAATGATGACGGATTTTATATTATTGATTCAAAACAATACTTCTATGATATAACTAGCAATTCAAAAGCAATGTCAAAAAATTATATTTTAAATAGATCTTTTGATTTTAATGATTCTGTATTTTATGCACTTGGGTCTATTTCCCCATTTACAGGTATTTTTGATGGTAATGGTTATACGATAAGCAATTTTAATGCAATTATTTACAATAAAAATAAGCAATTTGATGTTGCTTTTTCTTCGGGTTTGTTTCGTTGCTTAAATAATGCAACTGTTAAAAATTTAAACATTGAAGGTAAAGATGTTTATTTGCCGGGTAATGTAATGGATGTTTACGGTACATTAGTTGATATTGGTTCTGGAATAATTAAAAATTGCTCATCATCTATAAACATCATAAATAAAGATAATGACCGTGTTCCATTTATGATTGTAGGTGGTATTGTTGGGCAGTTTTCAGGAACTATAGAAAATTGTTTGTTTTCAGGAACTATTGAATTAGATTTTGCGGATCAAATTATCACGACTTTTGTAGGGGGAATTTGTGGAATATTAAAGGAACAGTCTTTAGTGCGGGGATGTACAGTGTCTAGTAAAATTAATGTAGATTGTTATGATTATGTCGGTGGAATTGTTGCCCAAACTGAATACACTGTCACTATAGAGAACTGTACATTCACGGGAACTCTTAATGCCACAAACTATAACTATTGTAATAATATTATTGGGTTTGAAAAAGAAAGCAAATAAAAACAAAAACCGTGCTTCGGCATGGTTTTTTGTTTTTAATATTATTGCAATAATATTAATTTGACATTGTTGAAAATATTGTGATACCCTTGTTTTAGGAGATTTTTATTATGACAAA
>JAZNPU010000138.1:0-5149 GCA_045589795.1 Clostridia bacterium | reverse complement strand
GGCTCTTGCGGAGCAATTAGACCGGTTAATTTGGAAGACTACTTTATTCCTGAAAAGGCAATCAGAGACGAGGGTAGCAGTTATCACTATGTTAAACCTAGTAGATATATTGAATCTTCAAACTCACTAAATAAAAAAATTATTTCAGTTTTGAAAAAACATAAAAAACCATATTCAACTGGAATTAGTTGGACAACAGATGCGATCTATCGTGAAACCCCAAAAAGAATTCAAGCAAGAATCAATGATGGTGCTCAAGTTGTTGAAATGGAGATGGCAAGTTTGTGTGCTGTTGCAAAAGCAAAGAAAGTGAAGTATGCAACATTGCTGTATTATAGCGACTATAACAATGGTGAAGTTTGGCAAACCAGAAGATACAATAAGTTTTTGCTTAGAGAAGAAGTTATCAACTTGCTAATTGAGGCACTATTATAGGGTATTATGTGTGGCATAAGTGCCATAAAACCTGACAAAAACGATTGTATATAACAAATTTAAGCAAAAAGAAAACCACGAAAATCTCGTGGTTTTTTTGTTTGTTTTTGTTAACTATGCAGCAATCAAATCTGCAACATCAAAGCTATAAGCAGAGGTGTTTTTGTGTCTTGTGAATGTTTTATATTTTGCACAAGCATTTTCAAAAATAACATATACTTTTCCGTTTGCAAGAGCAACTTCTTCACTCATTGATGGAGCAACTAATGTTTTAAGAATGTTTGAACTATCCAAAACATAAACATCAACTGTTTTGCCATTGTATTGGTATGTTGTTGTTGCACCAATTTCTGTTAATTTTTTGTGAATGTATAGTTTACTATCTGACAAAGACCAAGAAGAACTTAACACAACATTTCCTTCAGCAGTGATGCACATGCCTTGAATTTTTTCTGTTGTGCTAACAACAAAAGCTGGACTAGTGATGTCGAAATAATATTGTTCGCTTGAGCTTAAATCATAAACATAAGTTAGAGCAGGGTTTGTGCCATCTGTGCTAAGGATATGATGTTTTTCATCTGTTGGATATTTTTTTTCGTGATAGAATTCACCAATGTATATTTTTCCACCGTGAATATTAATAAAGTCTGAGCCGTTTGGAGCATCTAAAACTTGTAAACATTCTACAGATTTTCCATTGTCTAAAGCAAGAGCATCTGTGATTGAGAAAATATAAACTTTCTTTTCTCCAACAATGTAGCCATATTCTTCATAAACTGCAATTCCACCGCAGTGACCAGTGTAGGCTTCGCCATTAATTGTCAATGTGAAATATTTAACATCTTGGTCTTCAGAAACAACATAAACTCTTGCTGCAGATTCGTCTTTCATGTAGCCACTAATCAAGAAATTGCCACTTGATGTGTCGTGTGTTAAGCCTTGAGGAGTGAATCCTGTTTCTAGGCCAGGAACTGCAAATTCTTCAGTTGCATTTGCATAGAAATCTTTGTATGTTTTTCCGCAGAACCAAACAATCAAGAATATGCTTAAGGTAAGAATAACTGCTGAACAAACACTAATGATTATTATTTTACTTTTTTCCATTTTTCACCTCGAAATTTTATTTTTGTGCGAGTTTGAATAACTTATTGAGTCTATTATACGAAAAAACTGCTGAATTGTCTAGCAATATTTTAGCATTTGGATTGCCTGATTTTTGAAGAGTAAAGTATCTAGATTGAGTCAATGCAAAGTCGACGAATTGTTTTGTTGGTTGAATTTGATCAACTGTTAAGCTGTCAGTTGTTGGGTTATATCTATATATTGGCCAGTAGCCACTTTCAACAGCAAGTTTTTGTTGATTTGGTGTTGTGCTCATATCTGTGCCATGGTTTATGCAAGGGCAATAAGCAATAATGATTGATGGACCTTTGTGTTCTTTGGCTTCTTTGAAAGCAGTTATGGTTGCTTGCATGTTTGCTCCAAGAGCAACTTGAGCAACATAAACATTTGGATAAACTCTTGCAAGAGCCCCTAAATCTTTTTTGTGAGTGGTTTTTCCTGCAGAAGCAAATTTTGCAGTTGCTCCCATTGGAGTTGCTTTGCTTGCTTGACCACCGGTGTTTGAATAAACTTCAGTGTCAAGAACCAAAACATTAACATCTTCGCCACTAGCCAAAACATGGTCTAAGCCACCATAACCAATATCATAAGCCCAACCATCACCACCAATAATCCAAACACTTGTGTCAACAAGTGCACCTTTTAGGTTTGTGATTGTTATTGCCATTTGTTTTTGAAGATTATCAAAGCTTTCAGATTTTGAAAGTTGGTCTAAAATTTTGTTTGCAAGTGCAGCAGAATTGTTGCCGGCTTTCCAATCTTTGAGTGAATTGGTAATTGCGGTTGAGAAAACTTTGTCAGAAATTGCTAGGTCTATCATGTTGTTAAGTAGTTCGCGATTGCTGTCGTAAGCTTTTTTCATTCCTAGGCCAAATTCGGCATTGTCTTCAAACAAGCTATTTGCCCAAGCAGGACCAGTTCCATCAGCAAGTTTTGCATAAGGACAAGTTGGGGCAGTGCCGCTATAGATACTGCTGCAACCTGTTGCATTTGCAATCAACAAATTGCTACCAAATAGTTGAGTTAAAAGTTTGATATATGGTGTTTCGCCACAGCCAGCACATGCACCACTGAATTCAAACAAAGGTTTTTCAAATTGACTGCCTTTGATGGTAAATTTATTAAATACTGTTGCTGTATTTTCGTGTTTTTCTAATAGCTTGAAATATTTTTCTTCAGTTGTAAGAATTTGTTCTGTTTCAACCATAACCAAAGCTTTGTTTTTTGCAGGACACACAAGAGCACAGTTTCCACAACCAGTGCAATCTTTTGGACTGATTTGCATTCTGAAGTTGTATCCTGGAACCCCAAGGGCTGGTTTGGTTGGCATTTTGTCATTTAGTTTGTCGTCAGCTTTGATTAAGTATGGTCTGATAACTGCATGAGGGCAAACCAAAGAGCAGAAATTGCATTGAATACAATTTTCGCATATCCATTGAGGAAGAGCTGTTGCAATGTTTCTTTTTTCAAGTTTTGCTGTGTCAGTTGGAATGGTTCCTGTTGGTTCAAATTTTGAAACAGGCAAATCATTGCCTTTCTTTTCCAAAATTGGTTTTAAGTATTCTTCATAATATTTATTTCTGCTTTTTGTTTGTTGGTTAGATTCCAAAACAGACCATGTTTCTGGATATTTAACCTCAAAGAGGTGAGATAGTGATTGGTCAATGGCTGCAAAGTTTTGAGCAAGAACTTTTTCACCTTTGCTGGCATAACTTTTTTGAGCCATAGTTTTGATATATTCAATAGATTTTTTAATTGGCAAGAAATTTCCTAAAGCGAAAAATGCAGTTTGCATAATAACATTAATTCTGCGATTCAAACCAACTTCTTTTGCGATTGACTCTGCATCAATGCAATAAAATTTTAGTTGTTTGTCAGCAATGGTTTTTCTCACTGAAGAAGGAATGTATCTTTCAAATTCTGCAAGTGTTTTATATGGAGCATTCAAAAGGAATGTGCCTCCGTTTTTTATTCCACTTAGCATGTCAATTTTTTCAAGGTAAGATTTGTTGTGGCAAGCAACAAAGTCTGGTTGACTGATTAAGTATGGCATATTGATTGGTTTTTTGCTGATTCTTAGATAGCTAGTTGTCAAGCTGCCAGATTTTTTACTGTCATAAACAAAATATGCTTGACCAAACATGTTTGCTTGTTCGCTAATAATTTTTATGCTGTTTTTGTTTGCAGAAACAGTTCCATCTGAACCATAACCATAAAACACACAGTCAACAGCATTGCTTGCAGCTTTTAGCTTAAGTTTGTTTTCAGGTAGGCTAGAGTGCATCACATCATCTGTTATGCCAACAGTGAAGTTGTTCATAGGTTTAGATTTTTGTGCATTTTCAAAAACACTCACAACCATGTTTGGAGTGAACTCTTTGCTTGATAGGCCATATCTTCCACATAAAATTTTAACTTGCAAGCCGGCAGAAACAACAGCACTTGCAATATCACTGGCAAGTGGGTCCATAACAGCTCCACATTCTTTTGTTCTATCTAAAATAGTGATAGTTTTGACAGTTTTTGGAAGTGATTTAATAAATCTTGCTGTGTCAAAAGGGCGATATAGTCTGACTTTCACAGCACCAACTTTGTTTCCGTTCTTTGTAAGCAGCATAGTGGTATCAACAAGTGTGTCTGCACCAGAACCCATACACACAACAACATTGGTTGCATCTTTTGCACCATAATATTCAAACAAGTTGTATTTTCTGCCAGTGTGTTTGCCTAAAACTTTAAGAACTGTCTCAAATGTATTTGCAAAGTTTGCATAGTATGGACTTGCAGCTTCACGGTTTTGGAAATATATGTCTTCACTTTGGCTGGTGCCTCTTAATGATGGAGATAGAGGAGTAAGACCATTTGGCCTTTGGGTTAAAACTCCACAATCAAGAGCAATTTGCCTTGCTGTTTGGTCGCCAATGCCTGTTATTGTGTTGATTTCATGACTGGTTCTAAACCCGTCAAAAAAGTGCAAAACAGGAACTCTTGAAACAAGTGTTGCAACATGACTAGCTAGTGCCATGTCTTGTGCTTCTTGAACACTTGAACTTGCAACAAACGAAAAACCTGTTCCACGGCATGCATAAATGTCGCTGTGGTCACCAAAAATGCTCAATGCATGTGTTGCAACAGTTCTTGCTGCAACATGAATAACACAAGGCAAAAGTTCGCCTGCAATTTTATACATATTTGGAACCATCAAAAGCAATCCTTGGCTTGATGTGAATGTGGTTGCATTGGCTCCGGCAGTCAAAGCTCCATGAAGGGCACCGCTGGCTCCGGCTTCGCTTTGCATTTCTGTCACTTTGACAGGTCTGCCCATAAGGTTTAATTTTCCTTTGGCACTCCAAGCATCAATGTTTTCAGCCATTGGGCTGCTAGGTGTGATTGGATAAATCATTGCAAGATCACTAAACAAATAGCTCATGCTTGCACAGGCGGTGTTGCCATCAATTGTAAGTTTCATAAACCCTCCAAAATGCTTCTAATTATATTTCAATTATAGTTAATTGAAAGTGAAGTAGTCACATAAAAGAAATATTTTCTTGGAAATAATATATCTATATGTTATACTCAATATATATGGCAA
>JAZNPU010000137.1:0-2875 GCA_045589795.1 Clostridia bacterium | reverse complement strand
CAAAATACACATAAGGAATAAAGTCTGAAATATCAATTCCTGTAAACAAATCAACTGCTGATCGCAAAATTGCAGTTGCAGGTTCTTGAACAACTCCCGAAGGAATTTCATAGCTGATATGTGGCAAGAAAGTTCCAAGTGTTGGAACATTTAGCACATCTCTATAGAATGAAACCTTTCCACCCGTCTTTTTGATTGCTGTTGGGAACTTACCTTCGTCGAAGAATCCTTTTGCAACAATATATTGAGGAGTGTTTCCCAAATATTCACTATTAAATCTAGTGTTCGCTGAAGTTAATGGTTCATAATAATAACGGGTTTCACCATCTTGTTTGACAGATTTTTGAACACAAACAATAAACACTGCTCCATTTGCCTCATCGGTTGAACCTTCAACATGCTTATACATTATTGGATCTTTGTCATCTGCATAATCAATAGAAAATTCATAAACTCCTTTTCCACCATGTGCATCTGGCTCATATGCAATATTTAACTGTTTGCCAACATCTTGACAAGACTTATAAACCTCTTCTGCGGTCAAGAAATAAGCTTCATGACTGTATCTCATTAAATAGTCTTGTAAGTCTGCATTGACATAATATTCATACTTATAAGTGTTAATTCCGGCATCATAAACAGCCTGATATGCATTGTTTGGATCATTGATTGTGTAATAATCAATAGTGTCCATATTAAAGAACTGATCCAAATAGAACATTTCAAAGGTTGCATAGCCTTGTGTCCATTCATTAGCCTGTTTATATTTTTCCAAGGCAGTTGCAATTTGATCAACCGACCCAGATGAATCCCAATCTGTGACAGCAGTATAGTCAACTATCTGCTGAAATTTATAAGTTATTGGGATTTTTTGATTTGCATTTGCATATTGCCGATAGGAATTGGCCGTATATGTTGAAGCGGCAAATATTCCTGCCCCGACTGACATATCTGAGCCATTTCTTGTAGCATTGTATAGTGTTTGAAGCACTGCATTGCTTAAAATCATGCCACCAAATGTGACGATTGGAACAAGAACCAACAACAAGCAAGATTCAAAAATGCTTTTCCAAATTTTGGATTTGTCATTTTTGATTTCGCCAGTGTTGTTTCCATCTGCAACGGCAACAAATTCACTTTTTATAATTGCAATAATTGCAAGTATAATGATTATAACTATAGCAAAAAATGTTAAATCTCTCATCAATTCCAAAATCTTTTCATCAAAAATAAATTTGAAAATGATGTCTCCGTCAATCACCGATTCAAATGATGAATAATCTGTGTTCATTCCACACATTTGTCTTATTAAGACAAATCCAAAGTCGATGATAACCAACATCCATTTATAAACAAACAGAATAAGTTGTGCAACCAGCTCTAGTAGTGGTAAGAACATATCAACAAATCTTGCTTTTATAAGTGTCCACATAGTAGACCAAAAATTTGGTTCAGAAGAAGCTAGGAAGCTCGATAAAGCCCCAGCAAAACATAATTTGCCAGTGCCATTATTTAACTTACTAAGCATATTTTTCATATCGAACCTCCTTTATTTTTTCTTCTTTTTCCTCTTTTCAGCTTCATCACCATAACCCTTAAGGATAGCCTTTTTCTTCTCTTCATCATCGTTATAAGATCTCAATCCCAAAGATTGCATATCTTTTTCAATTTTTTGAAGTCTTTCTGCATAATAAGGATCTGCTCCTTCACCTATTTGTTGCATATAAGCATCTTCTGCCCTTAGTCTTCGCTCTTCACGAAGCATTCTTCTGCTGTCTCTCAATTGCTTATCATTATCAACTTGAGCAGTGACAGTGTCAGACATTTCTTTCGAAAGCTTTTTAGCAAGATCTTTTGGAACACCATAATATCTCATAACATATTCGGCACCTTTTGCAGCAATTTTTGCTGCAAACTTTTTAACAGAACCAACTTTGTCTTTAACTTTGTCAACAACATCTCGAGCAAGGCTCAAACCAGTCAATTGAATAAATTGTTCTTTTGCATAATTCACTGCATTTATTGCTTTTTGGCCATTTAAAGTGTCTTTAACTTCATTCAATGTGTTTGAGATCTCTTGCTTAAGTTTTTCACCATCTGCAAATCCATCGTTATGTCCAAGAATATCTGCAAAAACTTTAGGAGCTTCAGTGATTAAGTATGCAGAGCACACAAGCATCACGACATTAACAACAAGGTTTATTAGTTTTACACTGATTCCGCTTAAGAATGGAACAGCTGCAAATGCAGAATTATCTGCAAAGAACTGAACTTTTAAGAAGAATGGTACAATTATAAAGAATATTTGGAATCCAATAACATATCCAAACACCGACATCGTCTTTTTGGATAGGTCTCCATACCATTTTTTGTAAAATACTAATTCTTCTTTTCCATCATCGCCAGTATTTTTACCCAAAGCAACTGTAGACATTGCAATTGGGCTCATACAATAATACAAAGTTATGTCAACAACTCTTCCAAATACTCCATAAACTGCCTTAATAAGCATTGGAATCAATGCAATAATGGCAATCAATAGCACTGGGAAGTTGATGTTAACCATTCTATAGAATGAACTCATTGGCAGACCAGCTGCATGCATAAATGTGTAATCCATGGCAACAGCACTGTCGGTTAATGCAATTGAATAATTATCAACACCCATTGGTAAGTTCATTGAACTGTCAATCTTAAATCTTGGAATTGTGCCATAAGCATGTTCAACCAAAGTCTTCCCGCTCACCACTTTACTGAATGAGTTTGTAATGATTGAGAAGAAGTTATAGTCTGTTGATATCTGCTCCATTGTCATATAATAAGCAGTCAAGTTTAGTTCTGAAGCATTTCTGATAACAATATTGCTTCTATAGAA
>JAZNPU010000136.1:0-3540 GCA_045589795.1 Clostridia bacterium | reverse complement strand
AGTTTGCACAATGGTGGCGAAATTGCTTTGCAAGAATGGATTAAATATAAAGACCTTATCACAGAAGAAGACTTTGATGCAGTGAAAAAACTAGGTGTTATTTTGTCACTGGCTGAACAATTAGACAGACTTAAAAATTCCGTTATTGTTGACATTAATTGTGACATCTTGGGCGACAGTGTAATTATGAAAACAGTTGCATTAAGCGATGCAGATTATCAAATAAGAAAAGCCTTTGAATACAACAAAGACTTTGAAAAGAATTTCCGCAAAAAACTAGAAATTTTATAAAATAAAAAATCCACCAAGCGGTGGATTTTTTTGTTGTTAAATTAAATTTGAAGGAGCAATTTTTTGAGTCTTAGTGGATCATCAAGAAGTTTGCTTGCACCCCAAATGTCAGTTTTGCCAATATCACTGATGTGCACAGGCATATTTAGATGTTGTTTAAGGAATCTTTCAATGCCTGGATAACTAGATTGGCTTCCACTTATGTATGCACCAGATTTATGAATATCATGAATAATGTCTGGTGGGCACATGTTTATGACTGTTTCAATGGCATCACAAATTTTCAAATAATAAAATTCCATAATAGGGTAGATTTCTTTACTTGTGATTGCAACTGTGCGATTTTCTTTTGTTGAATTGTCTATGCCATCAACATCTGTGACAGCTGAATAAGAGTCAAACAAACTTGCAACATCTTGTTTGATTTTTTCTGCTGTTGAGTTGCTGATTGTCAAATTGTATTTATCTGAAACATATTGTTCAATTGCTGTGTTTATTTTTGTTCCACCAATGCTGGCAGAAATGCCATTTACAATGGTGTTGTTTGCAACAACTGCAATATTGGTGCAGCCACCACCAATATTGACAACCAACTTGCCATATTTGTCCTCAATGTTCAATTCTTGACCAATTGCACTGCAGAGAATAGCTGGCATGATTGTGACATCGCTTATTCCGGCAGAATAGCAAACTTTTTGAATAACTTTTTTGTCTGCCAAACTGATGCCTAGTGGAACACACAATAAGGCTCTGATGCTTGGTTTTAATAGTTTGTCTGGGCAAACTTTGCGAATAAATCCGCGAAGCATAATTGTTGCCAATTCAACATTGTTAACAACCCCGTGAACAATTGGAGCAATAATGCTTGTATTGCTAGAAGATCTGCCAACCAATCGTTGAGCTTCGTAGCCAATTGCTTTAACTTCACGATTTTTCATGTTTCCACTGATTGCAATCAAACTTGGTTCCTTCAAAACCAATCCATCACCTTGACGGAAAATGGTTGTGGTTGTTGACCCCAACTTTATTGCCAAAAAGATTGATGCCATAAAATCATCTCCTAAATTTTATAATTATATTATACACTAAAAAATAGCCACAATGGCAACTGTTTTAGTGCATTTTAATTTTATCTTTTTCTTATAATCTCCACAAAATACTGTATTTTTAGTGATTTTTATGCTGGATTTGCAATTTTGCATAATCTATTATGTAAGAAAGGAGAACTTATGGGAAGAACAATTGTTGTTGCAAGTGGGAAAGGTGGTGTTGGAAAAACTACCGTTGTTGCTGGCCTGGCTAGGGCTTTGGCAAGCATGAATTCGACAGTTTGTGTGGTTGATGGAGACATTGGACTTAACAATTTGGATCTGTTAATGAATGTTGAAAATAAAGTTGTGTATGACTTGGTGGATTGCATGCAAGGAAAGTGTCGAATCCAGCAAGCACTAATTAAGGATAGCTTTTTAGATAACTTATTCACACTGCCAGCAGGGAAGAATCTTCCAAAGAATGAAACTTATAGTTTTCAACAAATTGTTAAAAAACTTTCGACAGTTTTTGATTTTGTTATTGTCGACAGTCCTGCAGGCATAGAAGACGGATTTAAGCGAGCAGCCAGTTGCTGTTTTGAAGCATTAATTGTTGTCACTCCACATATTTCTTCGGTGAGAGATGCCAGCAAAGTGATAACTATGCTGTCTTCTGATGTCAATAATCTTTCAAAAATGATTATTGTTAACCGAATTCGTGGAGATTTGGTGGCTAGCGGTCAAATGATGAATCACAAAAACATCGAGCAATTGCTTGGTGTTCCGTGTGTGGGAATAATTCCAGAAAGTGATAGGTATAATGTGTCTTCGTCTTTACAATTTTTAGATTCATCACAACAAATTGTTCAAGGATTTAAGATTTTGGCAAAGAACTTAATAAATGAGCAATTTGAGCAGCTTAATTACACACAAAAATATGTTGGTGTTTTAGGATATTTCAGGCGAAAATTAAAAAAGATATAGGTGAATAATGAAAAAACAGTGCGAAGACATGATTCAAAGAACAAAAAAAGTATTATATTCTGACAAACTTGTTAGTCCAACAATGTTCAAGCAAACACTCAAATTAGAATTTTATAATTTGCTAAGGCAATTTATGGAAGTGTCCTTAGAGGACATCAATCTTTCAATTTTGGTTGAACCAACAGGGAAGTATAAGGTGACGGTTTGTGCACAAACAAACAAAATAAAACCAATAGGGCAAATGAACATAGCGAATAACTAACAAAAAATAAACATATAGTTTATTATGAAGTATGTTGGAATAAGCAATATAAATTCAAAATTCAAAAAACAAAACAATATCAAGAAAAGAGAAATGCACTGGTTGTCTTGCTGCATTATCTGCTTGATTGTTTTTTCATGTTTGATAACTTCGTCAAATCAAAATTTTCAAATTTCAAATTTTATTTCCAGGGTGACAAGTAGGTGGACTCCAAAAGTTGATGACTTTGGCAAAATTAAATTTGTAAATTTTTCATTTGACAAAACTAATAAGTCAGATGGAATTTTTATTGTCAATAGTCCGTTCAAAAATTATCTTGTTAAAAACAAAACACAAACCTGTTTGGAGGTTAGTGGATTAGGCGACATTGTTGTGCTGAGTCCAATTGATGGAGTGGTGCAAGACATTGATTTTTCCAATCAAAAATATTGCCTGTTTATAAGTAGCGGAAATGTGATTGTTGAACTAAAAAATATTGATTATTGCTGTGTGTCTGTTGGACAAAAAATTAAGGCCCAAGATAGGGTGGCAATCAGCATGGAAAGCACGGTTGATTTTAGCATAATTTGCGATGGCGAATATGTGCAGTTGCCAGCTGGTGAAACAGGGGATACATTTTTTGAATAAAAATAGTATTATGTGTGACATAACAGGGTGGTATATTGTCACACATAGCACACTGAAAGCCAGAAAAAACCTGAATTGTTGCAAAAGTGAAGACAAAATGCACTTTTGTTGGAGTGTTTTATGAAACAATGTAAAAATGCTCAAAAAAACTGCAAAATGGGCATTAAAAACAATAAAAAACAATTTCAAATTGTTGTGCATCCTGTGACAATATTGTTTGCAATTGCTAGCATTTTTGTTGGTATGTTCTGGTTGTTTTTTGCATACTTTTTTAGTTTGTTTTTTCATGAATTTATGCATTATTTGGTGGCAAAAAAATTAGGGTATTTTTGCAAAAAAATCACT
>JAZNPU010000135.1:0-2918 GCA_045589795.1 Clostridia bacterium | reverse complement strand
ATATTATACACCCCCATGCAAATTTAGTCAATATTTGTGCTAGTTATCAATTTTGAGAATGCTCATAAAAGCTTCTGATGGCAATTCAACACTGCCAAGCATTCTCATTCGCTTCTTTCCTTCTTTTTGTTTTTCTAGAAGTTTTCTTTTTCGGCTTATGTCGCCACCATAACATTTAGCAAGAACATCTTTGCGAAGTGCTCTAACAGTTTCTCTAGCAATAACTTTGTTGCCTATGCTTGCTTGAATTGGAATTTCAAAAAGTTGTCTTGGAACAACTTCTTTGAGTTTTTCTGCAATTGATCTGCCTCTTTCGTAGGCTTTATCTTTGTGAACAATAAGCGAAAGTGCATCACAGATTTCACCGTTTAGAACCATATCAAGTTTGACCATGTCGCTGGTTTTGAATCCTGCCATTTCGTAGTCTAGGCTTGCATATCCGTGAGAACGAGATTTAAGTTTGTCGAAAAAGTCATAAACAATTTCGCAAAGAGGCAATTCATATTCGAGTTTTACTCTGTTTTGATCAAGGTATGCCATATTTTTGAAAATACCTCGTTTGTTGATTGCAAGATCCATTATGTCCCCCACATAGTCTGGTGGTGTGAAAATACTTGCAGCAATCATTGGCTCATCGATATGATCAATAAGTTCTGTTTTTGGCAAATTGCTTGGGTTTGAAATTTCTAACATATCGCCATTTGTTTTGTAAACATTATAGCTAACACTTGGAGCTGTTGTGATGAGTTCCAAACCAAACTCTCTTTCTAATCTTTCAGTGATGATTTCCATATGAAGCAATCCCAAGAATCCACATCTGAACCCATAACCCAAAGCTGTTGATGTTTCTGGAGAAAAAATCAATGAAGCATCTGAAAGTTTTAGTTTTTCTAGTGCATCTTTAAGTGAGTTATATTTGCTGCCATCAACAGGAAAAATTCCGCTATAGACAACAGGCATAACTTGTTTGTAGCCAGGAAGTGGTTGAGTTTCTTTGCCTGCATGACAAATTGTGTCGCCCACACTGATGTCTGAAACTGTTTTGATGCTGGCACAAATATAGCCAACATCACCACAAGAAAGTTCAGATTTTTCTTGCATGTTTGGAGTGAAAATTCCCACTTCTACAACATCATAAAACTTGTTTGTTTGAAGCATATGAATTTTGTCGCCAGCCTTAACTGAACCATTGAGAATTCTGACTAAGCAAACAGCTCCACGATAGTTGTCGTAATAGCTGTCGAAAATCAAAGCTTGCAATGGTTTTGTTTCATCGCCAGTTGGAGCTGGAATTTTGTCTATGATGACATCTAAAACTTGATTAATGTTTATTCCAGTTTTTGCAGACACCAAAGGTGCATAGCTGGTGTCTAAGCCAATAACATCTTCAATTTCTTTTTTTACCTCGTCTGGTCTGGCACTTGGAAGGTCGATTTTGTTGATTACCGGAACAACAAACAAATCGTTTTCGATTGCCAAATAAACATTAGCAAGGGTTTGAGCTTCTACCCCTTGGCTGGCATCAACAACCAAAATAGCACCTTCGCATGCCGCCAAAGAACGAGAGACTTCGTAGGTGAAGTCTACATGCCCTGGTGTGTCGATCAGGTTGATTGTGTATTCTTTGCCATCTTTTGAATATTTCATGGTGACAGGTTTTAACTTGATTGTAATTCCTCTTTCTCTTTCAAGTTCCATGCTGTCTAAAAACTGAGCTCTGCTGTCTCTTTGGCTAACTGCACCAGTGAGCTCCATAATGCGATCTGCAAGAGTGCTTTTGCCATGATCTATATGTGCAATAATAGAAAAATTTCTAATTAAACTTGTGTCTTTTTTCATGCTGAATCCTTGTTGTTTTTTGATCATATATAATTATATATAATACAATAAATTTTTGCAACAAATAATTAATTTTTTCATTTGAAAACCTCTTAAACAAGCAACAACAGCCAAAAATCCTTGATTTTTCTAAAAAAAACAAGGCAATTAATAAAAAATGTCAGAAAAATGCTAGTTTTTACTTTTGATTTATAGTAAAATATATATTGAATCCTGAATATATCTAACCAAGGAGAAGCTATGGATATTTTTGAATCGTGGATAGCAACCACCCCAATTGCAAACAAAGGGCTACACAATGAAGACTACCCAGAAAACAGCTTGGGGGCAATTAAAAAAGCAATGGAAAAAGGTTATGCTGTTTGTGTTGATGTTAGAGCTTTGGCCGACAACACAATAGTTGTTTTTCATGATGCCACTCTTGGCAGAATGACAAATAAAGATGGATTTATTAATAACTGCACCTATGCCGACATTGAAGACTTGACTCTTGGAAAAAGTTCAGAAAAAATTCCTACTCTTGACCAAGTATTGCAAACAGTTGATTCAAAAGTTCCTATTTTGGTTGATATCAGAAATATGGACAAAGTCAGCTTTGAAAAACATGTTTGGAAAATTTTGCAAAACTATAAAGGCGAATATGCAGTTGTTAGCAGCAACCCATACTCTCTTGAATGGTTCAAACTAAATGCTCCAAAAATTAAAAGAGGCCAAGTGAGTTCGTTCTATAAAGGAGTTGACCTTCCTTTCAATGTTAAGTTTGCATATAAAAGAATGAAACTCAACAAAGAAATATCTGAACCAAACTTTATTGTTTATAAAGCTGATGACCTACCAAACAGATTTGTTAAAAAATTTAAACATCTTCCACTGATTGCTTATCATGTGAACGACCAAGAATCTTATGAAAAAGTCAAAAAACATGTTAATAATGTTGTGTTTGAAGGATTTGAAATATAAATAAATTAACTCACGAAAATTCGTGAGTTTTTATTTTACAAAACATCACAAAAAAAGGATAGCCAATGGCTACCCTATTTTTTTTGTTTATAACAATTAAACAATGTTCATTCTGTCGA
>JAZNPU010000134.1:0-1530 GCA_045589795.1 Clostridia bacterium | reverse complement strand
CATATTTTCCTCCTTTAACCTTATGAATTTTTAATTATTATATCATAGTTCACATGCTATGTATAAACGATTTTGCATAATAGAAAAAAATAATTTTAACTTTCTGTCGAAATATTAAAAAAACACCACAGAATGGTGTTTAATTTTTATCTATTATTTCTTTTTGCTAGCTTTTTTGTTTCCTTTGTTGTTGAGAACAAAATATAAAACAAGTCCAACACCACCAAGAGAAACACCAACAATTGAAACAATCATAAGAACTTTTGTGAATGTGTTTGTTGCGATAACATCATCTTCAATAACAATTTTATATGCATTGATTTCTCCATATTCAGTTGGGGTTAGTCCAAGTTGTGAAAAATCTACATAGATTTTGCCATCTTTTACATATGCACCATAAGTTTCAGATGTTTTTGTTTCTGTTCCGTTATTGTATGTGATAACAGAATCAACTCTTACTTCGTCTTTAGACACATAATATTTAGAAACTGTTGTTGAAAGGCTTCCTTCATGTGTGTAGGTGTATGGTGTTGCAGAATATGGAACAATAGCCATAACAATTAAAGCTGCTGCAAATACAGCTACCAAGCATAAAGAAACAAGCAAAAGTGGTTTTTTACAAAAGTTTTTTGTTTTTGCCATAAGTTTATCCTCCTGATAAAAAGTTATCATAATATAAAAAGTATTGTCAAATAAATTGCCTGATTTTATTTTATGAAATAGTGCAAAGTTTTGTTAATTGACACAAAAAAAACCACCCACAGGGTGGTTGAGTTTTTGAATTATTCTGTTTTAGTTTGGGTTGAAAGTTCTTTGTTTTTGCAATATTTTGTCCATTTTAGATATCCATAAGTTGTGTTTGTGAAGTATGCAACTTTCAAAATCAAAAGAATCCATTGTCCACTGATTATGTTGATAACAGTTTCTAGAATAACTGAAATATACCAAACAAGCCAGTTTTCCTTAAAGCGGAAGAAGAGTAGGATTCCGTTTGCAAGACCAACAGCACTTACACATGCATCGAGATATGCCACAACTTTGATAATTGTTTCATCACTATAAAAGTCTGTTTCTGGACCATATGCAGCCATCAAATAACCAATACCAACTGTCCAAGCTGCACCTGCTAGCACAATCAACAAAGATTGCCACCATTTAAGAGATCTAACAATGGTGAGTTCTTTCTTTTGTCTGTCTGGATGTTTATGCCAGTTAACAAAGCTGATGATGTGCATTGGAATCCAAAAGAAGATGCTAACAGCAAGTGTTGCAAATCTTGCTTTGATCATAATCAAAACTGCAATTTCGATAACTTCAACAACATTATAAATCATAAAGCTCCATTTGCTTTGTTTGCTTGTTAAAAGTTCGCACATTGCTGCAATGATTACATCTAGTGTGTAAAGAACTGTGATCAAAATTCCGCTGACACCATTAGTTGTTTCTTCTGGGTAAATAACTGCAAGAACAATTGTTGCAATTGTCACAGCTACAAACCAAATAATTTCAAAAGTGGTGAAATATCTTTTT
>JAZNPU010000133.1:0-5249 GCA_045589795.1 Clostridia bacterium | reverse complement strand
GCCCAAATTGCTTTAGCTGTTTTGTCAGGAGTGGGAGTTGGGTTCATAAATGGATTTTTGGGTGCAGGTGGAGGAATGTTGGTTGTTCCTGTTTTGAAATTTATTTTAAAAAAAGAACCAAAGGTTGCTCATGCAACTGCCGTGCTTGTTATGTTGCCAATTTGTGTTGTGTCGGGTGTGTCATATTTATTGAATGGGCACATGGATTATAACTCGTTGTGGCAGGTTGCAATTGGAACATTTTTTGGAGGTTTGTTTGGGACGGTTTTAATGTCTAAACTTAGGAGCAGTTTTGTTGTTGTTTTGTTTTCTGTTGTTATGATTGGTGCAGGAATTTTTATGATTGTCAGCAGTGTTGCTTGATAAATTTTTGCCTTTTGCTGATAACTGCGGTGTTTTTAATTTTTATCATTATAAAAGTGGTCAAAAACTGCAAAAAAAGATTGAAAAAAATAAAAATATTGTGCAAAAAATTAATTTTGGAGAAGAAATAATGCAGATTTTTTGGTTTATTTTGGCTGGTTTTTTGAGTGGAATTTTTGCCGGAATGGGAATGGGTGGAGGAACTTTTTTGATTCCAATTTTAACCATTTTTTTGGGTGTTTCGCAGTGGCTTGCACAAGGAATAAATTTGCTTGTTTTTTTGCCAATGAGTGTGGTAGTGATTGTGATTTATGCTCGCAAAAAATTGATTGATTTTAAGCATTGGTGGTGGGTAAGTTTACCTGCTTGTTTGGTGTGTTTGCTAGGGTCTTTTTTTGCAATAAAAATGCCTGCAAATGTTCTAAAAATTGTGTTTGCATGCTTTATAATTCTGGTTGGAATTGTGCAGATTGTGGTATTGGTTTTGGAAAAACTAAAAAATAGTAAGTTGCACAAAAATTAAAAATATCGGCAAAATTATTCAAATTATTGCTTATTTTGTTTTACAACTATAGATTTATTTTGCTAAAATAAATTTATATAGTGAGGTAAGAAAAGTGGGCATAAATTTACTTGGCGGAATTAACATTCCAAAAAATAAAGACAATGCAGAGTGGAACGACATTATTGAAATTCGTCCACCTGAGGTTTATAGTGTTCCAATTGAGTGCACAAATGGTCTTCCAGCTGAACCTTGTGTGAAGGTTGGGGATTATGTTAAAGAAGGCTCTTTGATTGCAAAACCAACAACAAACAGAGGAGCATTTGTTTATAGTCCAACAAGTGGTAGGGTTGAGTCTTTGGTGACAAAATTTACACCAACTGGTTATAAGTGCACACATGTTGTAATCAAAAACGATTTCAAACAAGCTTCAAGCAAATTTGAATCAATTGCAACAATCTCTCCAAAAGAGCTTCTTAAGAGACTCGCTGTGAGTGGAATTGTTGACTCAAACTTTGGTGGCTCACCAACTTATTTGAGATACACTCTTAATGCTGTTGAAAAACAATTCACACTTTATGTTGTTATGAGCAACACCGATCCATATTTGTCGGCGAATGAATCTTTAGCTTTGCACAAAACAGCAGAAGTTGTTAAAGGAGCTATGTATTTTGCTCAAATTTTGTCAAGCACAAAAATTGTGTTTATTTTCACACAAAGAGCAAAAATGGCAAAGAAGGTTCTCAAAAAATATATTGAAGAACATCAACCAGAATTAAAATACGAAATAAAAGAAATTTCGAACACTTATCCATCAGACAACATCAAGTTGTTGATGCACAGATTCAGAGAAAAGAAAAGCATCTTCTTTGAAAACGACACAAAGAAAGCCTTTGTTGAAGATGCTATCACTTGCTATGCATTTTATAATGCAGTTGTCAACAACACTCCAATTAACTATAGGGTTGTGACAATCTCTGGAAATAATATTATTCGCAAAGGTAACTATATTGTTAAAAACGGAACATCTTTTGAACATGTTTTGGAAGTTGTTGGAACAGTGGACAACACAAAACCTTTCAAAGTGCTCAATGGTGGAATTATGATGGGCATCAGTCAATATACAACTGATGTTTCTTGCAATCCAGAAACACAAAGTTTAACTTTTGTTGACGACAAAGAATTTAATGTTCCTGAAGAAAGTCCATGCATTAATTGTGGAAAATGTGTTGATGTTTGCCCAATGAACTTGCTACCTAACAAATTAGATGAGCAATGTGTTAACAGAAAAACTTATGAAGCATCAAAACTTGGAATCAGAAGCTGTATTGAATGTGGCTGCTGCAGTTTTGTTTGCCCAGCAAAAAGATATTTGACCCAAAGAATATCAAATGTTAAAAAAGCAGTGGAGGGTGGAAAATAATGAAATATTTAGTGACCCCAGCTCCTCATAAATATAGCAAACTTAGTGTGAACGACATGTATATGTATACAGCATTTGCACTTGCTGTGTGCTTTTTGTATGGAGTGATTAATTATGGATATCAAGCATTCTTTGTTTTGTTGCCATGTCTGGGAACTTGTGTGTTGTTGGAACTGATCATCAACTCAATTCAAGAAAAAAGATTTATTTTGAAAGATTTCTCTTGTTTGGTGAGTGGATTGGTTTTAACTTGCATAATGCCAATCAACATGCCATGGTATTTGGGCATTGTGGCAGGAGCAATCACAGTTGCTGCCAAATATTTGTTTGGCGGAGTTGGAAACAATATCTTCAACCCTGCAGCACTTAGTAGATCTTTGATAGCATGCTTGTTTGCTGGTTTTGCATTTGATCTTTTTGGTGAAAACCCAACAGTTTTGCAAACAATCATTTCTGGCGACTGGGCAAACCTAAACATGGATGCTGCATTGATTGGTTCTGTTGGTGGAGCAATTGGAACAACATGCTTGGCAATGATTCTTGTTGCAGCTATTGTTTTGCTTGTGTTTAAGGTTATTCATTGGGAACAATTATTGTTCTCTGTTGCTGGTTATGTTGCTATTGTTTGGATTTTGCTTGGTGCAAATGCAATTTTACCAATGCTTACAAGTGGATCATTCTTGTTTGTGACAGTGTTTATGCTTTCAGACCCAACAACTTCACCATATTTGTTCAATTCTCGTTGCATTTATGCATTGCTATTTGGTGCTTTGGCAGCTTTGATGATGGCAAACAATATTTTGGGTGAATCCGCAGTATTCCTTGCATTGCTTGTTGCAAACTTTTTGGCACCTGCCCTTGATTGGGTGTTCTCATTAACTAAGAAGGGGGTAAAAGTGTAATGATTAGAGAGCAATCGAGATTTACTATCAACCCAATATATATTGTTGGTGTGGCACTTTGTTGCATATGCTCTGTGGCAACAACACTCTACAGTGGTTTGTTGTTTGGATTAATTGTTGTTGTGATTTCTTTGCTCAGCATCAACCTTGTTAGTTTTGTTGAAAAAATAGCTGACAAAAATCTTAGGGCATTTTTGATTGCCATGTTAACAACAACCATTGTTGTTTTGTGTCAATATTTGTTTGAGTATATTGGTCAAGAATTGTTGGTTTCAAACATTGAAAACTTAAAATGGATTATTTTAGCAGTTGTCACATTGAGTGTTGTTCCAACTTATTTTGACACCAGACTTTCAACAAAATTCTATTTTATCCACATGTTTTATTCTTGCTTTGTGTTTTTGGTTTTGACTGTTGTATATTCTGCACTAATCGAATTTCTAGGTCATGGAACACTGGCTGGATTTCAACTAATCCCTGGTTTTTCTGGATTTTCATTTGCATTGGAATTGTTCTTCCAATTGTTTGTTATTGGAATTTTTACAATTTTAGCAAATGTGCTTTATCAATGGCACGAAGACAGAAAAATGAGATTTGAGCTTTTGGTTGACAGATACAAAGCACAAGTTAAACAAGTGCTAATCAATAAAGAAAAACAAAAGGAGAAATATAATGGTTAATGGTCTTTTGATTTTTTCACTGTTAGTGCTTCACAATGTCATTTTGACAAATGGCTTTGGTGCTTTGGGTATGCAAAGAAACAAAACAAACTTCAAATTTATTTTCTTAAATAGCCTATATGTTGCAATTGCAATTGTTGCTTCGGCAGTGTTATATAACTTGATTTATACATATCTTTTGGATCCTTACAACCTTGAAAGTCTTGGAACTTTGGTTATTGTGATGTTCTCAGGACTATTCAATTTCTTGATTTTGGCTATCACAAAGGCAACCAGTCATGAAATGTATTATCACTATGACACAACATATAGCTATGTTATTAACCTTGGATTAACAATTGGAATATTGTTCTGTGTTGATCCAACATTGGGTCTTGCTCAAACAGCAATAAACTCTGCATTTATTGCTCTTGGATACATTATTGTCACAGTGCTTTTTGCATGTGTCTATCATAGACTTCACAACAAAAAAGTTTCAAGACTTATTCGTCCTGTGCCAATAACAATTTTAACAATGGCAGTGCTTGCTATGATTATTTATGCAGTGGGAATTTCTATTTAACAAGAGAAGAGGGATATTATGATTCAAACAATTTTAATAGCTGTTGGTGTTTGTGTTGGTGTGATTGCTGTCACACTGATTATTAGTGTGATCATAAACAAAACAAAAAAACTAAACAGCAAAGAAAGATTTATCCATGAACTATTGCCTGAACTTGACTGTGGAAAATGTGGTTGTCCAACTTGTGAAAGTTTTTCGAAAGAAGTTGCCAACGAAGAATCAGACATCACAAAATGTCCTTATGTTCAACCAGTTAATGTTTCAAAAGTTAAAAGGGTTATCAAAAAAGGATACTACAACAACAGCAACCTTGTTGCATTTGTAAAATGCAAAGGTGGTTATGATTGTGCTGAAAAATTTGATTATGCTGGCCAAAATTATTGCTGGTGCAAAGATGGCCTTCATTCTGGAAACAAAGAGTGCGACAAAGCATGTCTTGGCTGTGGTGACTGTGTGAAAGTTTGCCGCTATGGTGCATTATTTATCAACAAAAAAGGTGTTGCAGAAGTTGACAGAGATCGTTGCACAGGTTGTGGAGCTTGCACATATGTGTGTCCAAATAATCTAATTGAAAGAATCCCAATCAAACAAACAGTTAATTTGGTTTGCAATAACTGTTCTGAAGGAAGGAAAATTTTAGGAAAATGCAAGGTTGGTTGCACAAGCTGTGGAATGTGTGAACAAGTTTGTCCAGTCAAAGCAATCAAAATGGAAAATGGCAGACCTGTGATTGACCCAGCTAAATGCATATCTTGCAAAAGATGTGTTGGAATTTGTCCGACTAGCTGCATTTCAAGATTATAAAAAAAGCCAAAAC
>JAZNPU010000132.1:0-3773 GCA_045589795.1 Clostridia bacterium | reverse complement strand
AATATATTGCCAAAGATTTAATTTTCCAATCAAAATGGCACATTTAGCATGAGCATATTTACTCTCTTTCATTCCCCAATAAGTTTGATCGGCATATAACATTTTTTCTAACTCTTTTCGAATTCTGTGTTTGTTAAGATTTGAAACTCCTTCGCAACAATTAACAGCACTCACCAATGTTTTTTCTTCAATTTCAAAACTTAAAGAACATGCAATTCTAATCATTCTGAGAATTCTTTCAGAATCTTCCATAAAACTATCATCACTGTTTATTGGTGTTCTGATCAGTCTTCTTTGAATATCTGCAACACCACCCACAGGGTCAACAATGTCACCTGTTGAAATGTTATAGTATACCGCATTGATTGTAAAATCTCTTCTTCGAGCATCTTCATTAATGTCTTTGATAAATTCTATACCGGTTGGATTATGTTCGCCATTTAGGTTATAATTTTCTCTTCTAAATGTTGTGTGTTCATATCTTTTTTTGCCTTTTATGGCAATCATTCCAAGTTTTGCATTTGAGTCGTCAATTTCAAACTCAGTATCTTTCAGCATTTTAACAACTTTGTTTGGTTTACAAGCAGAAGATAAGTCTATATCATTAAAAATATCAGTGTTTATTCCTAAAATTTTGTCACGAATAAAACCGCCAACCACATAAAGTGTTTCGCCATTTTTCTCAAAAATATCTGAAAGTCTTTTAACTTCGTCGCTAACTTGAATATACATATAATTTCTCCACCTATATGTTAACATTTTTTAACATGTTTTAACAACCAAATTTATACACTATCCCAATCCCAATCGGTTATTTTTCCAACAAATTTAGCTTTATAAGCCTCAAACTTATCTGGATCAATTTCGCCAATAAAATCAACATCAACCTCTACACCTTTTGGTGTTTTAGAAACAGCATACTCACCCACAACAAGTTCATCACTATAAACTATGTTTATATTTGTCAATGATTCACAAAGATAAAATGCATAACTTCCAATAGATCTAACCTCGCTAAGCATTGAAACAACTTGAAGTTTTGAGCAGTTAAAGAAGGCATATTCACCAATGTTTTCAACATTTTCCAAATTTATTGTTAATATGTATTCGCAACCATAAAACGAATATGGATTAATATCTTCTTGTTGAACCACTGAAACAGTTGTTATTGACTTTGGAACATAATAATTATTTTGAGTGTAGTCAACGGAGCCAAAAATCCACCCTAAAAAGGAAGTTTGCTTTTTATTCAAACTTTCTCCAATAAAGTTTAGTTTCAAACTTGTTAGGCTCTTAATTTGCCACAAGGCGGCAAAATTTATTTGTTTTACTGAATCAATCATTGACAAACTATTCAAGTTTTCACAACCTACGAATGAATAAGATTCAATAATAGAAACATTTTCAGGAATTGTAAAAGTTGTGTCTTCTTTTGCTCTTGGATAAGATAGCAAGGTTGTTTTGTCTTTTGAATATAAAATTCCATCTTCGCAAACAAAGTTTGAACTGTTAGATTTAATTTCTTCTAAGTTATTTGCAGCAGATAAATATCTGTTGTTTATTTTTTCAACTGAACTCAAAATAGTAAACGATGTTTCTGTTTTTGTTGGCAAATAATACAATAGTTCGGTTTTGCTAGAGTTATAAACAACATTGTTTTCCACAACAAAATTCGTTCCAGCAAAGGAAATTGATGACAGTTTTTCACAGTAATCAAATGCAGATGGCTTAAAAATTTCTATAGCTCCATTAGAAATAACCGTTTCAAGACTAGAGCATTTTTCAAACATAAATTCACTAATTGTTTTAAGGTTCCAAAATTTAGCTTCTTCAATTTGTTGACAACCATAAAACGAACCAACACCAGCTGATGTTATTTGATCCAAGAATGAAATTGAAGTTAGTCCTTTACAATTTTCAAAAACATAGTTTTCAATAGATAATAAATTATCTAACCCAGTCACAGAAACAAGTTTTTCACAATTTGAAAATGTTTTTGTTGGTAAGTTTTCAACATTGATATTTGAAATTTGAGTTAGGTTTTTGCATGCAGAAAAAACACCAATTCCAAGAGTTATTTCTCTTGTTGAAAAATCCACTTTTTCAAGGTTTTCACAATCGGCAAATGCATAGTTTCCAATTGTTGATAAAACACTTTCAGCAAAGGAAATATTTTTAATTGCAGAACCATAAAAAGATTGTTCTTCAATTGTTTCAACACCTTTTCCTAGAGACACATCTGTTAGGTTTTTACAGTTTTTGAAAGCTTTGTTTTTGATTGTTAAGATTGTGTTTTGAGAAATATCAACCTGACTAACAGAGCTGTTTTCAAAACACCCTTCTCCAATTTCTTCAACTTTTGCATCAATAGAAACAACCGTTAAATATTTACAATCATAAAAAGCATAGTCATCAATTTTAGAGGTGTTTAAGTTAACAATAACAGCTGTTGCATCACTCAATGCTTTCTTTAAGATAACTGTTTCATCTTGTTTTTGATAAAGCACATTGTTTTCTATGAAAAAATTTAAGCTATTGTTTGTTAAAGCATCAATGTTTGTTTCATAAAAACAATCTTCAATGTTTGTTAATGACGAAGGAATTTCAAATGTTGATAGGTTTTTGCAATAATCAAAACTGTCTAAAATTTCCACCGTTCCATCCAAGGAAACTGTTTTTAGTTTTTCACAGTTATTAAAGCAATTAATAATATTTGTTTCTCCAACGGTTTTAACTATTTCAAGTTTTGAAAAATTATTAATTGAAGAAACTGTTCCTGTTGGCAAAATAAGTTCTTTTAAGTATGCATTTGAAATATATGTGTTTTCAGGTTGAACTATCTGAGATGTTGTTGCAGATGAAAGGTCTAAATATTTATATTTAGAATTTAGAATTGTTGTTAAAAGTTGATTATCTAATTGACCAGAAACTTTGATTCCATATATCATTTCAATAATTTGATTTTCGCTAGAGATTGTCTGATTATAAGCCTTTATAAGAGTTGCATTTTGATACACTTTTTGGTTGCTGTCAAACTTGTTTTCAAACAAAGAATCATAATAAAATCCAACAAATCTAAACCCCTCTTTTTCAGACGAAAAATCAGCTTCGTTGATTGTTTTGCCCTTATCCACTTTCACTAATTCATGTGATTGAGTTATCGGGTCATAAATAGTCAAAACCACTGGCTTTTGAACAATAAAAAACAAAGCAACACAAGCTGCACTCATGATCAAAATCAAAATAGACAAAATAATCTTATCTCTTGGTTTCATACAATAAATATATATTTTATTTTTACAGATTGTCAAACAAATTCATTTTCAATGTATATTTTTATATTTCCCGAATAAAAATATTATTATGAAGTTCTTAACAAAGTTAACATCAATTTGTTTATTTTTAGTTTTGTTTTTATGCCCACTGTGTTTAACCGGTTGCAAAAATCAAACAATAAAATTATATGATATCAACACAAATTCTATTGTTGAATTAAACCTAGAAGATTATGTTGCAGGAGTGACTGCAGCAGAAATTGATGAAAGTTTTTCTGACCAAGCAATAAAAGCACAATCGGTTATTGCTAGAACTTTTGCTCTTTGGTTCAAAAACAACAATATGTGCAAATATGAAGGTGCAGACATTTCAAACGATATCACAGAAGCACAAGCCTATACTTCAGAAATTCCCGAAAGAATCAAGGTTTTAAGCAATCAAACAAAAGGTGAAGTTTTGGTGTTTGACAAGTCGGAGGCCAAGCGGTCTTAGGAAGA
>JAZNPU010000131.1:0-7942 GCA_045589795.1 Clostridia bacterium | reverse complement strand
AACCGTTTCTGGTGGAGTAGTTAACCTATACACAGTTTGGACTGCTGATACATATTTTGTTGAATATGAAATCAACAGACCAGCTGCAACAGATCCTTCTGCAATCACAAAACATGAAAATGCAACAGCTACATATGACAGTGAATTGACACTTTCAAATGTTGCATATACACTAAAAGGTTGGACACATCTCGGTTGGGCAGTAGCTAACAATGCACAAACTGCAACATACAACTTTGCTGATGCAACAACCTTGACAGTTGGTTATCAAACAATAAACGAATGGTATACCACAAAAGGTGCAACCAAAACCCTATATGCTGTTTGGTCTGCAAACATCTACACCGTGACTGCAAATGCAAACGGTGGAACAATTGCTGCAACCGAAGGTTGGACAGTTGCTGCAGACGGCAAAACAGCCACAAAACCAGTCACATATGATTCAACATATGGCACATTGCCAAGCATTTCAAGAACTGGTTATACATTCGATAAATGGACTCTTGGTGCAGCAACAATTGCTGATGGCACATATGTTGCAACAGATTCTGATCATGAACTTGTTGCTCAATGGACAGAACATACTTATACAATCTCATTTAACAGCAACGATATTTCTGCTTCTGCAAATCCAACAGGAACAATGGCAGATATTACAGCTGTTGGTTATGATGATGAAAAAGCTCTAACAGCTAACGACTTTGATCTTCCTGGATATGAATTCCTTGGTTGGTCAACAGATTCAACAGCAACAGTTGCTACTTATGCTGATGGTGCAACAGTTTCTATGCTTTCTGCTGATAACAATGCAACCGTTATCTTGTATGCTATTTGGAAAGCTAATGACAACACCAAATTTGTTGTTAACCACTTTGTTATGAACACAGAAGGTGCTTATCCAACAACTGCAACTCAAACAGAGGAAAAGGCTGGAACATCTGATGCTCAAATCACATTAGCGAACTTCCACCTAGACAGTTTGGAAGTTGCTGGTGGTATCACTTATGACCATGCTATGGTTGGTGGTGAAATTGCAACAACTACAACTGTTGATGCAAACGGAAACCTTGTTGTTAACCTTTACTATGTAAGAACAAACAACTTGGTTGTGACTTTGAATAAAGACACAGGAATTAAAGATGTGACAGGTGCTGGCACATACTTCTATGGTGCAACAGTTTCAATCTCTGCAACATTGCTTGATGGATACAAATGGGAAAACTGGACAGTTGGTGATACATCAACACAACTTTCTAACCAACAAACATATTCATTCACAATGCCAACAACAGCAGTTGTATATAAAGCAAATGCTGCTACAATTGACTACTTAATCACATATAATCCAAATGGTGGAACAATTGGTGCTGATTCTTACACAACAGCATACACAGTTGAAAGCACAATCGTTCTTGCAACAATCAGCAGAGATGGATATGGCTTTGCTGGCTGGCTTGTTGATGAAGAATCAGGTAGCTGGACAGCTAATGATGTATTAGAAGAAAACCCAGCTGTTGGTCAATTCGGCAATGTTTCACTAACTGCTCAATGGACAGAGCACACATACACAATCACATTTGATCGCAATACTCCTGCTGATTCACATGCAACAGCAAATACTGCAACAATGGAAAATGTGACAAATGTTAAATACACACAATCTGTTGAACTTGCAGACAATGTGTTCACATTGACAGGATATACATTCCTTGGTTGGTCAACAGAGCCAACAGCTACAAAAGCAACATACACTGATGGCTCAACAGTTTCTAAACTAACAAAACTAGATGGTGATACTGTCACACTATGTGCTGTATGGTCAATTATTACATACACCATTGGATATGACGAAGCTGGTGGAAACATCACATCAACTGGCTATTCTGAAACATATACAGTTGAAACAGCAATTAATCTTCCTGTGGTTGAAAAGACTGGTTATACATATAACAACTGGAAAGTTGCTGCTGCAAATGAAAACTGCTGGTCTACAGAAGAAACATACACAAGCCCAATTGCTGCTGGCAAATATGGCAATGTGACTCTTGTTGCTCAATGGACAGAACATACATACACAATCACATTTGATCGCAACACACCATCACCAACAGCAGCTACCGTTGGTGGAGCAGACATGAGCTCAATCACTGGTGTTAAATACACAGAAGACAAAGTTCTTCCTGCTGCAACATTTACATTAACTGGCTACACATTTGCTGGTTGGAGAACAGAAGCTGGTGTTGCATTTGCAGACAAAGCAACAGTTTCTAAACTTTCTGCTGCTTCAAACGGCACTGTTGTTCTAAAAGCTCAATGGACTGTTGAAAACTATACAGTCACATATGACGAAAACGGCGGAACAATTTCAGCTGCAAACACAACAACATATACAGTTGAAGACCAAATCACACTTGCAACAGTTTCTAGAACTGGATATGCATTCCAAGGCTGGACTGTTGACACAACTGTTGGCAACTGGACTGCAGGAACAACAATCACTGCTGCAACAGTTGCTGCTGGCAAATATGGTAATGTTTCATTAACTGCTCAATGGAAAGCTTATGAATTGACTATTTCATTGAATATTGATGCAACAACATATGAAACTCTAGAACTAACATATGATGTTGAATGCACAAACATCTATCCAGTTAAGAATGCTGCTCCTTCAAAAGCAGGCTACACATTCACTGGTTGGTATGCTGCAGATGTGGATAAGGCTACAGCAACTGATGCTCAAAGAATTATTCCATTTGACACACTCGCTTTGACTCCATCACAAGTTAATGCATTGTTCTCTGGAGACAATGTATATGGTGGAAACCTAACATTGATTGGTTGGTATATCGCTAACACCAACACTGCATACAAGATTAATGTTTATGTTGCTGGAACAACGGCTGCAACAACTTCATTGTATGGCACAGTTGATGCAACTGGCGAAACAGATACCACAATCACAAATGAAATTCTAAAAGAAAAAGTTTCTGCAAAATATGCTGAACTTGCAGAAACTGCAAACTTCACATACACAACTATTGCTGAAGCAGACCTTGCAACAATCAATGGTCAAGGCACAACAGTTGTTAATGTGACATACACAAGAAATGCAAGAACTGTTGCTTACACAGTTCAACATCAAGCAGCTGGCTCTGAAATTGTTAGCGGCTCAGACACCGGCCTAACTGTTGCATACAACAATAGCTATGTTGTTTATGGAACAACTTTGGGAAATGTATTGACAATTACAATCAACAACGGTGACTATACATCAGCTATCATGACAATTGGTGCTGAAGTTGTTGATATGACATATGTTATCACTGAAAATATCACAAACCTTGTGATAACCTTCTATCGTGGAACAGCATCAATCACTGTTGATGAATATTATCAAACAGTTGAAGATGCTAAAGCTAATCCTGCAACTTATAGAAAGGGCGAAGTTGGTGGAACTGTGACAACTGGTGTGTTTAGTTCTGGTATCACATTGTGGGCTGCACTAAACTCTTCAAATGTTAAAGTGTCTCCAGCTGCTGGATATACATTTGCTGGTTGGTTCTTGACAACTGGTGAACAAATCACAAGTGCAACAGACACGGCTCTTGGAACAAATGAAACATATACAGTTAATGCAAGATTTAGCCTAAACACTGTTAATGTGACAATTTCTCAAAACAATGATCATATTTCTGAAGTTGAAGTTCAATACATCAGCGAAGGAAGCAAACTATATTATGGTGAAGAATTCAGACTAAGAATTGTGACCAAGAATGGTTATGTTGTAAGCGGGGTGACAATCAACGGATCTGCTCATGCATTGACAGAAACAATTGATGACAACTTTATTGCAACATATGCTTCAGTTGCTGCTGCAAGCTCAACAACAAATGTTGAAATTATTATTTCTTCAACTGAAAACACAGCTGTTAAATACACTGTTTACCATATGCTTCAAAATGCAGATGGTAAAACATATACACAATCTGGCGAAGCTGTAGAAAAAACAGGCACAACAAATGCACAAGTTATTGCTTCTTCATTGGCATCAACAGAATTTGATTATTATGCTTATGCTGGTTGCAACTCAACCAATGCAGGTGTTTCTGATACACTAACAACCTTCACAATTGCTGGAAACGGAACAACTGTAATTTATCTATACTATAACAGATTTGTTTACTCAATCACAGAAACTGTAAACATCAACAAATATGAATCAATCACATATTTGGCTGAGGACTCTGACTTAACAAACAAATCATTCATTTATGGTGACATGCTAACAATCACATTGGTTGTTAATGCTAGCTACGAACTTGATTCTGCAACTCTTGCTGGAACAGCAATCACAGGAACTAGAGCAACTGGCACAACAACATACACATTTGTGATTTCTGCTGACACTCTAAAGACATTGGTTAAAGATCTTGAAAATGGTGCAAAACTTGCTCTAAATATCAACTTGAAAGCAAGCACATACACCTTGACATTCAACCAAAACGGACCAAATAAAGTTGTTGGAACTCCAACACAAACTGCTGCATCAATCACAGTCACTTATGATTCTGCAGAAAACCTAACTGCTAAATATGTTGCTTCTGCAACAGCTTACGAGTTTGATGGATACTACACACTTGCAACTGGTGGAACACAAGTGTTCACAGAAGAAGGAACATTGGTTGCTGGTGTTGATGGCTACACAAGCTCAACAGGAACATGGATCAGAGGCGAAAACACAACTGTTTATGCTCACTGGACACCACTAACATACAAAGTGACATTTGTTGAAAATGGTGGACAAGATGTTTCTGATATTGCTTCATATACAATTGAAGATACAATCACTCTTGTAAAACCAACAAGAGAAGGTCACGATTTTGTTAACTGGACTGTGACAACAGCTGGTGGAAACTGGACAGCTAACGAAACATATGTTAACGGAACACAATCTGTTAAATATGGCAATGTGACATTGACAGCTCAATGGCAAATCCTATCTTACACATTGACAATCGCTCCAGTTGGTGGTGAATGGAATGGTAAGACAAGTGATAGCACAATCACTCAAAACTATCAAACAACTTACACAGTTGCTGACCCAACAAGAGAAGGATATACATTCACAAACTGGACCCTAACAGGTGCTGGTTCTCTTGAAGGAAATGTTTATACATTCGGTGCTGGTGCTGGCACATTGGCTGCAACATGGACAATTAATCAATATGACTTGATTGTTGTTCCAAACGGTGGTGAATGGGACGGCAAAACAGCCAACAGCACAATCACTCGAAACTACAACTCAACTTATACAGTTGCTGACCCACAAAGAACTGGATATGAATTCACAGGCTGGACACACTCTGGTGCTGGTTCTCTATCTGGAAGCACATACACATTTGGTGCTGCAACTGGAACAATCACTGCTCAATGGCAAGAACACACATATGTTGTTAAGTATTATTCATTCAATGGAGAAACTCTTGCAGAAACTTCTGCTGCAATTGGATACGACGACACATATACTCTTGTTGCCTTTGACGATCTCACAATCAAACTAAACGAAGCTGGTTGGAGATTCATTGGTTGGGCAACAGAAGCTGCTGACAGCAGAACTGCTGGAACAGTTGCTCACATTGATGCAAAAGTTGTTAGCAAACTAACAGCTGCAAAAGATGGAGTAGTTAACCTATATGCAAGATATGAGGTTGGCGAAACATTCATCATTGTTGTTGACAAAGCAGACGGCTCTGCAACAACTCAAATCTCATATCAAGTTTCTGAAAGTGATCAAACAGAAACATTAGCTGATCCAACAAGAACTGGCTACACATTTGCTGGTTGGGATAGTTCAGTTAGTGGCATTTCAGTTGCAAACGGAACTGTGACAATCACAAAACTAACAGCAACAAATGCAACATTGACAGCTCAATGGACAGCAATTGAATACACTATCACATTCAACACTGATGGTGGTGCAGCTGTTGCAAGCTTTGAATATACAATCGAAGAGGCAATCACTCTTGAAGAAACAACAAAAACTGGCTATAACTTCACTGGTTGGAAAGCTACAACCGTTGAAGGAAGCTGGACACTAAACAAAGATTATCCAAACAGCATTGAAGCCGGACAACACGGTGATGTGACATTCACAGCTCAATGGGAAACAGTTAAATACACATTGACATTTGTTGAAGCTGGTGGAGAAGATGTTTCTGACATTGAAAACTACACAATTGAACAAGCTCTAACAATGCCAACAACAGGCAGAGATGGTTATACATTTGCTGGCTGGAAAGTGACAACTGCTGCTGGCAGCTGGGTTGCTGATGAAACATTCACTGCTAGTCAAGAACTTGTTGCTGGACAATATGGCAATGCAACATTGACAGCTCAATGGACAATCAATCACTACACAATCACATTTGTGACAGCTGGTTCAGCAGTTGAAAACATTGTGAACTATACAATCGAAGAAGAAATCACTCTTCCTTCAACAAGCAGAGATGGCTATAACTTCACAAACTGGACTGTGACAACAGCTGGTGGAAACTGGAGCAAAGATGCTATCTATGCTGCTGGAAAACAATCTGGCAAGTGGGGTAATGCAACCTTAACAGCTGGTTGGGATCCAATTGAATACACACTAACATTTGCTGAAAATGGTGGCACAACAGTTGCTGATATTGTTGACTATACAATCGAAAGCACAGTTGAAATGCCAAACATTTCAAGAACTGGTTATACATTTGCTGGTTGGAAAGTGACAACTGCTGCTGGCAACTGGACAGATGGCGAAACATTTGAAATTGCTGAAAAAGAAACAGGCAGATATGGTGCTGCAACATTGACAGCTCAATGGACAGCAATCACATATAAAGTTGAATATGTTCTAAATGAAGGAACTGCTGGTGCAAGTCAACCTGCAACTGCAACTTATGATGCAAGCTTCACAGTAAGCAATCCATCAAGAACAGGCTACACCTTCCAAGGCTGGAGCATTGCTGGCATGGATACAACAACTCACTATGTTGGATCAGAAAGCTCAACAAGCACAAGCACAACAGCAAGTGCTGTAAAGGGTGTATACTTCAAAAACCTAACAGCTGTTAAAGATGCAACAATCACATTCACAGCAAATTGGCAAGCAATTTCTGTTTCTGTGACATTCATTAGTGAAACACCAGGAAGCACAGATGTTGTTCCTCCACATCCATTCTCAAAAACATTCACTTATGATCAAGTTCCTACTGTTGATGCACCAACAGCAACAGGATACACATTTGGTGGATACTATGATTCAAGCAATATTAAAGTGTTTGGAGCTGATGGTGTGGTTCTTGCAGATGTTTCTGGCTATACATCTGGTAGCAAGTGGGCAAGAACAACAACAGCAACATTCTATGCTCAATGGACTGTTAAAACTTATGTAATCACTCTAAACAATGGAACAGTTGCAAATGCAACAATCACTGGATCAAGCAGTGCAACTGCAACATTTGACAAAACTCTAAATGTTAGTGTTCCAACAGTTAACCCAACAGGTTATACATTTGGTGGATACTACATCGAAGAAACTCTAACAACTCAATTGTTCTCTGCAACTGGTAGCCTAAATGCAAATGTTTCTGGCTACACAAGCTCAACAGGAACATGGATTCATGATGGAGCAGTTTCTGTTTATGCTAAATGGACAGCAAACACTTATGCAATCACATTTGATAGCAACTTCACAGCCATTGAAGATGTAATTTCTGTTTCTGCAATTCAAGGAACAATCAATCAACAATTCAGTACAACACTTGCAACTGTGACACCTGCACAAGTTAGTGTTTCTGGAGCTTACACATTCAATGGATACTTCAGTGACAGAACTGGCGGAACAAAAGTATTCAATGCTGATGGTTCTGCAAACAGCTCTGCAACTGCATAAGTCGGATCG
>JAZNPU010000130.1:0-1828 GCA_045589795.1 Clostridia bacterium | reverse complement strand
CGACAGATTTTGAGTCTGTTGCGTCTGCCAGTTTCACCACACCGGCTTATATGTTGTTCTTGTGTCGAACAAACATATTTTAACACAGCAATTATAAAATTGCAAGTGATATAACATAAAATTATTGGTATGTTTTGCCATTGTTTACAATATTTTCAATTGTTTTTGTAAATTTTTTGTGACTGTATGGAATATATTGGTCTTTTGTTAGTTTGTCGAAGTGAATCAATTTTCTTTTCTTAACTTCTTCATGAAGAAGAATTTCAAATTCACCATTGTTGTTTAGTCCAATAAAATTTCCATAATATTTATTGTATGTGTTTGGAGAAACATAACATGGAGAATAGTTTCCACAAAGGACTTCAAGCTCATCATCTGATACTGTTTCGTCATCAAAATATTTTTGCAATTCAAGAAGTTCTTCTTTGTTATAAAGCTCAGCAGTTTTGACTTCTTTGGTTGTGACTGTTATGCAGCCTTCACGAATATCATTGATTCCAATCGCCACAACATCTGTTAGTGGGTTGCCTGTTTGATAGTTTTTTAGATTTATTTTGTTAACTGTTAGCAAGTCATATACAAAGTTTTGAGTATATTTGTCAACATCTTCAAGCTTCAAATCAATATTGTTTGCAAACAATTCTTTCAAAGTTGTTAACAGTGGTGCAAAGGTTTGATTGTTGTTGATTAGTTTGAAAGTGATTGTTTTTCTTTCAGGAATATTATCCATTTGATAATCTATATCGTTTTGAGCAGACAAATCAATTTCGCCATTATATGTCAATATTGTGTCCAAAAACAAATTTCTTAGTTCTCTGTCAGAAAACTTGCTTGAATCAATCATGATATATGGTGGTTTGTCGATTGTCCCATGACCTGCACAGCAAGCAACTGTGTTGATTCCGTTTTTCCAAAGTAAAAGCAAAATTTGTTCAAGCTCTTCGGAACCTTCGGCAAAAGATTGTGCTAACTGCTTTTGTTCGCTATATGGCAATATTGCAATATTTGATGTGTTCATTGACATTTTTAATAATTCCTTTTTTGTTAAGATTTTCGCCATATTATAACCCAGATGGGTCAATTCTGTCAAGGTGCGGCTTTTTCTGAATAAATATTTCAAAGTTGTTAATTATTGCTTAAAGGAGAATTTTTATGAAGAAAAATATTATTTGTTGGTTTTTGGCTGTGGGCTGTGTTGTGTCTGCTGCAATAATTAGTGCTTGCAAAAATGAGTGTAAGGACATTCAACTTATGGGTGCAGGAGACAGAATTCACGACAGCTACACATTTGCCAACAATGGTGTAAAGTTGGAAGATCTTGGCGAAAACAATTATGAAATATCTGGTTCTGTGGATTATTTATCTGACACAAAAGTGAAAGAAGAGTTTAATATTTCAGAAGGTGTCAATCATGTGGTGGCACTTAAACTTTCTAATTGTTCAAATACAGTTGTCAAAGAAGATGAAGTTGAAATTCAAATCAATGGTGTAGAAAATTATGATGCAGAGCATCTAAATGGAAGTGATTATACATTTATTATTTTGGCTGCAAAAGTGGGAGCAACTTCCACAATTTCTGTGAAGTGGAACAAAGATGCTCAAGCAAAAGTATACACAATTCATATGTCGGACGACTTAGTATTAAAACCTACTGAATAATTGACTAAAATCCATCTTTATGTCTTGCATGGCTTTTTATTTCTTGTTAAAAAGCAGTTTGTGTGTTATAATAACTTTATAAACTAACTTAAAGGTGATCACATGCAAAATAAACTTGTTATTATTGATGGCAACAGCTTGTTTTATAGATCTTTTTATGCTTTGCCAT
>JAZNPU010000129.1:0-8528 GCA_045589795.1 Clostridia bacterium | reverse complement strand
TTTTGTTGAACAAATGCTTTCCACCATGCTTTTTTGATGGTGTTTTTTAGTTCCACACCAAGAGGACCATAGTCCCAAGTGTTTGCAAGACCATCATATATGTCAGAACCAGGATAAACAAAACCTGTGTTTTTGCAATGTGATACTAGTTTTTCCATTGTTAATTCGTAAGCCATAATATCTCCTTTGTGGGGTTTCCCTCAAATAACAGGGCAATTATAACACCAACAAGCAATATTTGTCAATTTTAACTGTAATAAATATATTCATAAAATAAAAAAACACTGCAAGCAGCAGTGTTATTCTCTTTCGGCATGTTTTTGTTCTTTTTTCTCTTCGCGAATGCGATTTGCTTTTTCTTGAGCAAGAGTTGCAAACTTGTCGGCATATTCGCGATCTTCTTGCGAAATATCAATGATTCTTGCTGCACCAGTATCTTTCATTGGGAACACATGAAGTTTATCATAGGTGAAAACAAAAATGTTGTTGTATAGGTGAGTAAATTGAGAAATTTGAACACCAGTTATTGCCTGGTTGATTTTGTTATTGTTGCAAGCAACATGAAGATTTGGTGCATAAATAAACAAGTCATTAATTTCAAAGATTTTATATTTTTGCAGTTTTTTAAGTTTCAAAACAACCGTTGAGGCAATTCCTTTTTGGCTTTTCACAACCGTTCTACGACCTTCGTTTGTGTTGATCAAAATGATATTTCCGTGTTTGTTGATTCCAAGTTTTCCTTGCAAGAGAGAAGGTTGGTTTTTAACAATTTGTTCCAAACTCATTTTTCTTCTAGACCAAATTCTCTTGTAGCGGTTCAATGTGTTGTAATATGTGTCGGTTAAGGTTGTCACCTCAACACCATGAGAGTATTCATCAGACCAAATGTCTGGTTTGTCACAAAGCTTTGCTGTTGCAAATGCCGAAGAATAAACTCTTGCCAAAATGTGCTTTGCAAAGCACTCGTTATATTCTTTTTGGTTTATTTTGAATTCAAAATCAACTTTATCCATGGTTGCTTCCTTGTTTTTTGTTAGTATATCAAACAACATGAGTGTTGTCAATTGGTCGTTGATAAGGTTTTATGCAAAGAATATGCTTGTAAAACCCAATTCTTTTGGTTATAATATATTCAAATGAAAGATCAAAAGTTCAAAATTGTTTCAGATAAAGTGCCAAAGGGCGATCAGCCAGAAGCCATTGCCAGCATTGTTGAAGGTCTAGAAGACGGCTTGCGAACACAAATTTTGCTGGGAGTGACTGGTAGTGGCAAAACTTTTACTATGGCCAATATTATTGAAAAAGTGCAAAGACCAACAATTGTTATTGCACACAACAAAACATTGGCAGCACAGCTTTGCAACGAGTTTAGGGAACTGTTCCCAAATAATGCAGTGAACTATTTTGTGTCTTATTATGACTATTATCAACCAGAGGCATATATTGTTTCTAGTGACACATACATTGAAAAGGACCTTGCAATCAACGAAGAAATCGATAAATTAAGGCACTCGGCAACTTGTTCTTTGTTTGAAAGAAGAGATGTTATTATTGTTGCATCTGTTAGCTGTATTTATGGGCTTGGAGAACCAACCGAATATCACAACATGGCCATTTCTCTCAGACCAGATATGGAAATTGGTCGAGATGAGGTTATTAACAAACTTGTTAATAATCAGTTCAAAAGAAATGATATTGAATTTGCCCGTGGAACTTTTAGGGTTCGTGGAGATGTTTTGGATATTTTTCCTGCTCAAAACAATGAAATTTGTTTAAGAGTAGAGTTTTTTGGTGACACAATTGAAAAAATCAGCGAGGTTGAAGCAATTTCGGGCAAAGCAATAAGCTCACTTGAGCATGTTGCGATTTATCCAGCCACTCACTATGTTGTGGACACTGACAAACTTGAACCTTGTTTGAAACAAATTGAAGAAGATATGCTTTTTGAAGTGGAAGAATTCAAAAAACAAGGAAAAATTTTGGAAGCTGAAAGGTTAAGACAAAGAACCAGCTATGATATTGAGATGATTCGCGAAATGGGTTATACAACTGGCATTGAAAACTATAGCAGATATTTCGATGGCAGAAAACCTGGTCAAATGCCGTTTACACTGCTAGACTATTTTCCTGATGATTATTTGATGTTTATTGACGAAAGTCACATAACAATTCCACAAATCAAAGCAATGTATAATGGAGACAAAGCAAGAAAAGACAATCTTGTTGGATATGGGTTTAGATTAAGCAGTGCTTATGACAATAGACCATTAAGATTTGAAGAATTTGAACAAAAAATTGGTCAGTTGGTTTGTGTTAGTGCAACACCAGGGCCTTATGAACTTGAAAGAGCTGACAATGTTGCAGAACAAATCATCAGGCCAACAGGTCTTTTGGATCCAAAAGTTGAGGTTAGACCAACCAAAAACCAAATTGATGATTTGATGAGTGAAGTTAACAAAACAATCGCTTCTGGTGGCAGGGTTTTGGTGACAACTCTCACAAAAAAGATGGCAGAAAATTTGTCTGCATATTTGGTTGAGCACGGAATCAAAACCACATATTTGCACAGTGAAATCAAAACCATGGAAAGGTTAGAAATTTTGGAAGCACTAAGAAGTGGAGAAACTGATGTTGTTGTGGGAATCAACCTTCTCAGAGAAGGTCTGGATTTGCCAGAAGTTAGTTTGGTTTGCATTCTTGATGCCGACAAAGAAGGTTTTTTGAGATCTAGTGGAGCATTGATTCAAACAATTGGAAGAGCTGCAAGAAATAGTGAGGGAAGAGTGATTATGTATGCCGATACAATCACTGGAAACATGAAAAAGGCTCTTGACGACACAGCCAGAAGAAGAAAATTGCAAGATGAGTTTAATAAAAAACACGGTATTGTTCCAAAAACAATAGTCAAGAAAACTCAAAACACATTGCAAATCACAAAAAAGACCGATGGAAATAAGAAATTGAGCAAAGAAGAACTTGAAGAATTTATTGCAGATTTAAGAGTTCAGATGGATATGGCAGTTAAAGATTTAGACTTTGAAAAGGCAATAGAACTTCGTGATAGCATCAATGAGTTAACAAAAAATCGCAACAGGTCAAATAAAAAATAAGCAAGGGGTCTTGAAATTTAAGCAAAATCATGGTATTCTTGGTTTAGAGGAGATTAAAAAATGAACAAAAGAAAAGTTTTTTTATTGGTCTGCAACAAATATGAATATGAGTTTGATTATACTTGTGAAAATGGCACAGACGACCTTATTCTTTTAGAAAAAAATCTTTACACAATCAAGAATCAAATAGAAGATCAAGAACCAACCGAAACTTCAATTTCAATGGCTCTTTATGAAAGAGATTCAATTGATTTATTGAAAGAAGGGTTGGGTAAAGATTGTCAAATTTCTAAAGAAATAACAGGAAAAACTGACACAGACACAACATACAGAATTGGAATTTCTGGTTATTGGTTCACTGTTAGAGAAACTTTGGCAAAAGTTGTTGTTAAAAACAAACTAGAATATGTTGAAGTTGGTGGAGAACTTATTAATGTTTATGTTCAAAAATCAGCACAATCTTCATTTGGTGAATAATTAAAATATTGCCCAAAGCTAGCCAAGCTTTGGGCCTTTTTGTCTAAAAAATAAAATTATAAATAAAATTGCAAATTGTTGTAAAAAATGATAGTATAGTTTTGTAAGGAAAAACGGATGAAAGATATTATTAAAATTGTTGGAGCAAAAGAGAATAATCTCAAAAATATTGACCTAGAAATTCCAAGAAACAAACTTGTGTTGTTTACTGGGCTTTCAGGCAGCGGAAAATCTAGTTTGGCTTTTGATACAATTTTTGCTGAAGGCCAACGAAGATATATGGAAAGTTTGTCTAGCTATGCTAGACAATTTTTGGGGCAGATGAAAAAACCAGATGTGGAACTTATTGAAGGTTTGTCTCCTGCAATTGCTATTGATCAAAAAGTGACAAGCAGCAACCCAAGATCAACTGTTGGAACTGTGACAGAAATTTATGACTATATTCGACTTTTGTTTGCCCACATAGGAAAAGCATTTTGTGTTAACTGTGGAACAGAAATTTCTGCGAACACAGTCGATAGTATTGTTAACAAAGTGACAGCCATGCCAGAAGGTTCAAAGATTATGGTTATTGCTCCAGTTGTAAGAGGCAAAAAGGGCGAATTTGTTAAGCTTTTGGAAGACTTGAAAAAACAGGGCTATGTTAGAGGTAAAATTGATGGAAAAATTGTTTTGCTTGAAGACGATATCAAACTAGACAAGCAAGTAAAACACACCATCAGTGTGGTTATTGACAGAATTGTTATAAAGCCAGAAATAGATAGCCGTTTGGCAAGCAGTATTGAAACAGCTGTTAAACTCAGTGATGGTCTTGTTATCATTGATTGTGATGGAGAAGAGTCACTTTATAGCACAAAACACAGTTGTAGTGAATGTGGATTTTCTTTTGGGGAAATAACTCCAAGATTGTTTAGTTTTAACACTCCATTTGGTGCATGCCCAGAATGTTATGGTATTGGCGAAAAAATGGTTATTGACGAAAACTTGGTTATTAAGCATCCAGATAGAAGTATCAATAATGGTGCAATTTTGACCATTGGCTTTGGTGATGGTGGATTTACTGGTGCATATTATAAGGCCTTAAGTAAGACATATGGATTTAGTCTAGACACCCCTTTTCAAGATTTGCCGAGAGAAATTAAAGATATTATTTTGTATGGAAACAATGGTGAATTGCTTAATATAAAATATCAATCAACCAAATTTACAGGAAATTATGACAGTTCGTGGGAAGGTGTTATAAACAATCTATATCGCAGATACAGAGAAAGCAAAAGTGATTTTGTTAAATCTGAAATAGAGAAGTTGATGGTTCCAAGGCCTTGCTTGTCTTGTCACGGAAAAAGACTTAATAAGCATGCTTTAAGTGTTAAAGTGGGTGGAAAAAATATTTATGAACTTTGCGATATGAGTATTGTCAAAATTAATCAATTTTTAGATGAATTAAAGCTCACAAAAAAAGAACAAACTATTGCCGAAAATATTATTAAAGAAATTAAAGAAAGATTCAAATTTTTGATTGATGTTGGGTTGGACTACTTAACATTAACCAGGAGTGCAGGAACCTTAAGTGGTGGAGAATCTCAAAGAATTAGATTAGCTACTCAAATTGGTAGTGGATTGGTTGGTGTTTTGTATATTCTTGATGAGCCAAGTATTGGCTTGCACCCAAGAGACACAGAAAGATTGATCAAAACAATGGAAAGATTAAGAGATCTTGGAAACACAGTTATTGTGGTTGAGCATGATGAAGACACTATCAGGGCGGCGGACTTTGTTGTAGACATTGGACCAAAAGCTGGTGTGCATGGCGGCAGAGTTATTGCAACAGGATCACCAAAAGATATTGCTAACAATCCTAATTCGTTAACTGGTCAATATCTATGCGGCAAAAAGCAAATTCCAGTGCCAAAAATTCGCCGTAAGCCAACGGAAGCAAAGCTTTCAATTATTGGGGCGAGACAACACAATTTGAAGAATATAGATGTGGATATTCCTCTTGGATTATTCACTGCGGTCACAGGGGTTTCTGGCAGTGGAAAATCTAGCTTGGTTAATGATATTTTGTATCCAGCACTTGCAAACAAAATCAACAGAAGTACACTTATTGAAGGTGAATATACAGCTTTAATTGGTGCAGAACAACTAGACAAAATTGTTGTTATTGATCAAAGCCCAATCGGAAGAACTCCAAGGAGCAATCCTGCCACTTACACAGGGGTGTTCACCGCGATTAGAGAATTATTTGCTTCTTTGCCAGAAAGCAAAGCCAGAGGTTATGGTCCTGGCAGATTTAGCTTTAACATATCAGGTGGCAGATGTGAAGCTTGTGGTGGAGATGGTGTGTTGAAAATTGAAATGCACTTTTTGCCAGATGTTTATGTGACATGCGACGAGTGTCATGGCAGAAGATACAATCGTGAAACACTTGAAGTTAAATATAAAGGTAAATCCATAAATGATATTTTGGAAATGACTATTGAAGAAGCATTGTCATTCTTTGACAATTTCTCCAGCATAAAAAACAAAATTCAAGCACTTTATGATGTGGGACTGGGCTACATCAAACTTGGTCAACCAGCAACAACTCTTTCTGGTGGTGAAGCACAAAGAGTTAAACTCGCAACAGAACTTGCTAAAAGACCAACAGGCAAAACAATGTATATCTTAGATGAGCCAACAACTGGTCTTCACACACATGATGTTTCAAAATTAATCTTAATTTTGCAAAGATTGGTTAATGGGGGAAACACCGTGCTTGTCATTGAACATAATCCAGACATGATAAAAGTTGCTGACCACATAATCGACATTGGTCCAGAAGGTGGAGAAAAGGGTGGAAAAATTGTTGCAACAGGAAGCCCAGAAGAAATTGCCAAGGTTGCAAAATCTCATACCGGCAAGGCATTAAAAAAGATTTTAATGATTTAAGTGAAAGAACAAAAGAAACCTTTAAGGGCAAATATAACAAAATCATGCAGGTTTTATTTGCAGATAAATGGAAACCTGTTTAGCTATTTTTTGTTAATAAAAAAATTGAAGACATATCTATCTAGATATGTCTTTTTTCTTTACTTATCGGTTTTGTTTTTGTATTTTGTAAATATTTGTCGCATTTTGTGTTTTATGCATAAAACGGACACAAAATGCAGATTAAACAAATATGAGTGTAATGTTAATTCGCAGCTTGATTGTTTATGTGATAACTTTCATAATTATCAGGTTAATGGGAAAGAGACAAGTGGGTGAAATGCAGCCATTTGAATTTGTTATAACCCTTATTATTGCAGATTTGGCATGTGTTCCAATGGCAGAATTGGCCGTTCCTTTGCTCCATGGAATCATTCCAATTTTGGTGCTATATTTATTGCACTTTTTTATATGTTTTTTGTCTAGAAAATCTATGTTTTTTAGATACATGATCACGGGCAGACCTGCAATTGTTATAAACCCCAACGGAATTGATTATAAAGAGTTGAAAAATCTTAATATGACAATCGATGATTTGATGGAAGCTATCAGAGGTTGCGACTATTTTGAAATTGAACAAATCGCATATGCTATTGTTGAAACCAATGGAAAACTTTGTGTAATTCCAAAAACAAACCTTTCTCCAGTCACTCGTGACGACTTAAAAATTAAAGTTGATCCATCGGGTTTGCCAGTGAATATAATCATGGACGGCAAACTTATGAAAGAAAACATGAAACTAGCCAATATTGATGATGCTTTTTTGAAAAAATATTTTAAGAAAGTCAATGTGGCAACACACAAACAAGTGTTGTTGTTTACGATTGACAACAATGGCAAAATTTTTATTCAACCAAAAAACAAAGCAAGATATTATGTGTTTGAAGAATCAGCATACAAAGGGAGAGAGAAATGGTAAAAAAATGGATTATTATACTTACTATTTTTGTTGGATTGGTTTTGACATGTGTTTGGGAAAGCTCGTTTATTAACAATTCTTTTGAAAACATGATAGACAGAATGATTTGCTACAAGCAAATGTTATATGCTTCAAAAGATAACATTTCCACAGCAGAAAATTTAGAATATTTAGAATTTTTGCATGATGATTTTCACCAAAAAGAAAAGGTTCTTAAAAATTTAATTTGGCACACTGGTCTTAAGGATATTGAAGTGAGTATAAGTAGAATAATTATTTATGTTGAAGAAAATGATTTCACAGAGGCCATGACCGAAACAAATGCACTAATTGACTATTGCAAACATTATCAGCGAGATTTTGACCTTTCGCTAGAAAACATACTATAAAAAAACAGCCTATATAGGCTGTTTTTTATTCTCTTTCTGATGCTGGTTCTGTTGCATTGAGACCTTTTGTGATTTCGTTAATTTCACTTTTCAAATGTTGTTCAACGAATTCAGCTGGGTTATCAATAGGTTTAATGTTTTGAACAGATCTAACATAGTTTTCAAGTTCTTTACGAAGTATAGTGTTTGCTCTTTCTAGGTGATATTCTTCCCAATCGTTTTCATAACTTGGGTCGCTTTCAAAAAGATTGCTTAAAACTTGGTTATGAAGTTCTTGAGGAAGGCAAGTTCCTTCTGTTGACAAGCTTGAAACTGTGTATTCTGTGATGAATAGGTGCATTGTTGAGTTTGATCTCATAGTTTGGAAAAGCTTTGTCAATTTTACTGTTTTGCAAAGAACATCTTTCTTCAAAACTGGGTCGAATACAAGTGATGGTTCAATGTCTGAAGCTTCAAATGTATAGTCTCCAACAAAAAGAGGCCAAATTCTTTCAAAAATTTGTCTGTTTGATAGTGCTTCTAATCTTTTTCTGTTATCCATAAATAATTCCTTTTTTTGATATTTGCTTTAATAATATAACTCAAAATAGGTTAAAAATCAATACCCATTTTTAATAAAATTATAAAAAAACAAAAATTTTAAGAAAAAATGAAAACATGGTT
>JAZNPU010000128.1:0-3144 GCA_045589795.1 Clostridia bacterium | reverse complement strand
CACTAAAAGTTATGCTTAAAAATAGCACAAGAATCATAACTAATAAAGTTTTGGCATAGAATATATTATGCATGATTTATCAATTATTTCCAAAAATGAAAATTATATATAAATTGATTAAAAATCTTTGCAAAAAAGTTGGTAAATTGTCATAAAGTGTGTATAATAAAAATATAAAGAACTGAGGAGGTATTTGTTTTTATGGCACATAAATCAGATTATTTTGGTCTTAGCTATGTTGTAAGTGTAATTCTTGCAATCATTCCAGTGACATCTTGGCTTTGCGGTGCAATCACAAGATTCCAAGAAGGCAAAATTGTAGCTGGTATTCTTAGACTTGTTCTTGGATGGAACATTATTTACATTCTTGACCTAGTGTTCATGATTGTTAAAAAACATATTCTAAGAGTTGTTAACATTTAATAAAAAAGAGCCATTGGCTCTTTTTTTGTTAAGTAATTCGATCGATTGAAACATTAACAACAACAGATACATCTTTGATGTATTGATCTTTTTGTGGCAAATTTTGAATAAAAGTTTGCCATTTTTTATTGTCAAATTTGTTTGCTAAGTCTGCTGTTTGAAAAATATCAAAATTTAAGTTTTGAGAAGCTACAAAGGTTGAGTTAATATATGCTTTTATGTCATCTTTTAACCTTTGCAAAATAGCTTGTTGGGTAGAATAATCGAGCAGGTTGTATGTTGTTGGACTGGCATATTTTTTGGCAGCGATTTCGTCAATTTTAATCTCTTTGAGATTGATATTTATTGTGTGAACAGGTTTTCCATTTGAAAAGCTAATTGAGTGTTGTTTATTCATGTTGTCAACTCTGACATTTATGTTTGCCGATTGAATTTCTCCAAAGCTAAAATCTTGAATGTATATATTGCCTGTCTTTGAGTCTCTGCTGGAAAGATAATATCCCAAAATTTCATCTCTTTGGGTTATACTGCCGTGAAATAGGCCGTTTTTATATAAATATAGTGGAGATTTGGTTTTTATTTCTGAGCTTTCGTTTGCCTGATTTTGTGATTGACTTTCTTGTTGAGAAGAGTTGGAAGAACTATTTTGTTTTTCGGGGCTGGTGATAACCAAAGTATCCAAAACACAGCAGCTCGAAGTTGAGTGTGATTGTGAGATAAAGTCTACATAACTGGTTTCAACAGCATTGAGCGAATTTTCGTTTGTAAGAAAAATTTTTTGCAAAGATAGAGCAACTCCAAGTTCGAGCTCAGAGGTTTTGAATATGGTTTCTTTGGCTTCGCCTGGGCAAGCTAGCAGCATAACACTTTTTTTAATTTTGAAATTTCTGAAAAAATAATCTAAAGAGCTTGCTAGGTTGTGTTCTTTCATGCTTTCTCCAACCAAAATAAATTCAATATGAGAAAGTTCAGCAAGTTTTCCAAGTTTGTAAGAAACTCTTTGAACACCATCAGCAATTGTTTTTGCTGTTGCTGAAACATAGCTAATGTGTGCACTGATTCCGCCACTTTCAGTTCCGTTTTGTGGCAAAACAATTTGAGATGTCACTTGATATTGCCCGTCGAGATAGTCTATTCCAATTCCTGTTATTATCACTCGCATGCTGAGTCTTGCTTGGTCTGATAAGCTTTGCGGAAACAAAGAAAGAATAAAAATCAAAACAAACAACCAAGCATATTTTTTTATTAGTTTTCGCATAATTGTCTCCTTTTCTTTTTATGAACAATTATTGCTGCAACAAGGCAAATTATTGGTATTGCAGTTTGAATGATTAAGCATATTGAGCCGGTGTATTTAGTGTAAAAAACAATGCCTTGTTCAATATTTTTGAAGAAAAATAAGTCTGATGCATATAAGAAAACAGAACAGAGAATCACACAAACTGTATAGTTCTTTTTGCGGCTTAACTGGAACAAGCAATCTGCCGCACACGAGATATATGTGCAGCAACTAATAACACTGGCAATTTGACTTAACAAAACCAAGAACCAGTCAATTCTTCCAATGTCAAGGTTGAGCATTGAAAAAGCCGAGATGCTGCTAAGCAAACTTGTTTGAGTGGCTGCCGTGATTGTGTATAGCCCATAAAAGGCAATATATGCAACTGCATAAAAAACCATAACAGCAGCAAAAAGCAAAAGATCTTTGAATTTTAACCCTGTTTTTTCGTCCTTTATTCTGCCAATCAAAACAAAGAAAATCATATAGTCTCCAAACCAAAGACTATGGCTGACATATGTTTGTAGCATTTTGGGGATTGTGCTTTGGCCGATAGGCAAAACTTGGCTAAAGTCAGAATGAATAGCTCCCAAAATAACCAGTCCAACGACACAGAAAAAAAGTATGCCATGATATAATTCTGCTGTTCTTCCAAGTGTTTTTATGCCGGAAAAGGCAAGATATCCCACACAAAAAAGTAAAAATAAAGAAAATATTTGCCAAGGAATAGAATCGAATAGATTGCTTGCAAAAACATCTCTAACTGCCTCATAAGGAAGGGTGGCGGTTATGATTAAGTAAATCAGCAATAGTGCCCCAACAATAAAAGAAAATACTTTTCCAAAAGAGTTGCGAAGCATGTCGTGAATGGTTGTGTTTGGACAAATTTTGTTGATTAAAATTGTTAAAAACAAAAAGAAAATATCTATGCAACCACCAAAAAGTAAAATTATCCATAAATCTTTGCCAACTGCCCCAGATAATAAACAAGGTAAAAGTTGAAGTTTGCTGCTTATGGTGCAAATCAAAAAAATGAGCAAAGCTTGTCTGCGAGAAAGTTGAAATTTATTCATGCAAATTCTCCTTTGTTTTTAATGATTTTGGAGGCTTGTGAGCAGTTGTGATTGGTCTTTTTATGAGGGCATCTTGTTTGTCTTGTTTTATGCTTGGTGCATATGGTGCAAGAATTGGAACTCCATAGCCATCTGCTGAAATTAAATAGGTTGTGAGCATAATAAAACACATAAGCATACCATAAAAACCAGCAATTCCACCAATTATTGTGAAGATGGTTCGTAAAAGACTAACTTGAGGCACTTGGTCTGGAACAATAAAAAGCATAATGCTACTTATTGCCACAACTACAATGCTTGGTGGACTTATAATTCCTGCATTAACAGAGGTTTCGCCCAAAACGATTGCTCCAACAATAGACAAAGCCA
>JAZNPU010000127.1:0-2932 GCA_045589795.1 Clostridia bacterium | reverse complement strand
AAATTGTCTTCCTAAGACCGCTTGGCCTCCGACTTTGTATCCTTAAAAAATGCAGTAATCGTATCAACAGCTGCCATAGCCATAGCTCCGCCCATGTTGGCAATGTCTTGCACACCATAATCAACAACTTTTCCAAAACACACTTTTGTTATTTTTGGCAAGTCTTCAGCTGATTTGTCTAGAACAAAACACCCAGCTCCTGTGACTGTCCATTGACTATAAGCTTGTCTTTGATTTCCAAATTCTAAAGGAAACCTATACTGTCTTTCTGCAGAACTAAAATGACTACATGCAGAACAAAGAACTTTTTGACAAAAGCCACCATCAATTAGAACACAGCCAAGGGCTAAAGATTCAGTCACACTGCTGCAAGCAGAATATGCACCAATAAATGGAATTTGTAGTTGTTCTGCAACATAGTTGCATGTGACAAGTTGATTAAGGATGTCTCCACCAATATAAACATCAATATCGGTAGCTTTTAAGTCTGACTTTTTAAGCATGTCGTTTATTGCTGTTAACAACATTGTTCTCTCAGCCTTTTCAAACGAAGACTCGCCGAATGTGTCATCAACAAAATAGTCCTTGAAATATTTACCTAAAGGGCCCTGTTTTTCTTTTTCACCAACCAAAGCATGTGATGCCCTGATAGCAACACCGCTAGCTAACTTATAAGTTTGATTTCCAATCTTTTTCATGATTCCTCACACAATTAAACTAATAATAAAATATACAATTCCAACTACCATTGAATATGCAACACCATTTACTAAAACTGGTCCTGCAACATAAAACATTTTTGCACCAACACCAAAAACCAAACCTTCTTTTTTGTATTCTATTGCACAACTAGCTATTGAATTTGCAAAGCCAGAAATTGGAATAAATGTTCCTGCACCGCCATATTTTGCAAGCCGGTCAAAAACACCAAAAGCTGTTAACAAAATTGTTATTGCTATAACAGTTATGCTAACCCAAGACCCAACTGTTAAAATGTCCATTGTGGGACAAAAGGATTTGATGATGTCGCCAACCATTTGCCCAAAGCAGCAAATTGTTCCACCCATTACAAAAGCTCTTAAAAGAGATGTGAACCAAGCTGATTTTGGAGACTGTGTTTCAATGTATTGAAGATACTCTGTGTTTCTTTGTTGTTTGTTCATATTTACCTCAAAAAGTGCAATTTATAAGTTAAATTTTGTCAAAAAGCATATAAATTATTCATTTTATAAATATTTTTTATTTTTTGATACAAACTAACTTTAGGTGAAGTATGAAAAAAATTGCACATTATTTTGTATTTATTTATATATTTATTTCGGCATTTTTAATGTCAGCATGCACCACTGACACAACGACAAATTTAGCAAAAGACCTGGACACAACAGTGAGTAATTTGCTTGTTGCTGTGTCATCTTTAGATTGGCCTGATGATTCAACACTTGACAGTTTTAATAGCATTTCAGAGAGTCCAATTGAGCCAACATCTTCCCAAGTCGTTGACACTCAAATCGACACTTCAGAAATCTATATTTGGCTTGAAACCGTTCACTCAAAAGTTAACTTATTATTTTCAAAACGAAGTGACTTACTGATGTATCTAAACGAAATATATGGAGGCAACACTTCTCTTTCGGAAGAAGACATATTGTCGCTAAATGTTTACATGAATATTTTGAAAGACAATAGCAATTATCTTTCGAGTTATAATGGAATGCTAATAAACCAATTAAATGAAGCAAAAGAAATTTTTGATAGCAATGCAAACTTGAACTTGATTAATGCTTATTTGATTAAAGCTGTTGAAACTCTTCAAGTTAGGTGTGCAAAAATTGACACATCAATTCTTGCCATGACTAGCATAATCGATATTATTAAAAACAATCTGGTTAACAATTATTATTCATATAACGAACATAAGATTGAAGAAATTAATGAACCTGAAATAACAGATACACCAATAGATAATGAAGAACCTTCACAGCCGGAACAAGAAGACAACCCAATTGCTGTGCAACCAGAAGAAGAAATCCCGCAAGAAGAAGTTATTGAAGAAGAAAATGCCATAAACTTTGATGGTGAGGTTTCTGAAGTTGAAACTAATCAAGAAGAACCTCCTATTCCTGTTCAAACAGACCTTGACCCAATTGAGCCGGATAATAATAGCAATAATGAAATTATGACACTTGAAGAGCCAATTATTGACGATGAACCAATAGATAATTCAGCAATGACAACAACAAAAGATGTAAAAAAAATTGATAAGAATTTTACAGAAAATATTGAGCAAAACCTCCAAGAAGATGAAATTGTCACTCGCGAAATCATAAAAGAAAAAATTATATAAAAAAGTGCCAAAATTTGGCACTTTTTTTATGTCATATTTTTTTTTAACATTTGTAATATTTTTGATTCAATTCTAGAAATTTGAACTTGTGACACTTGCATGATTTCTGCAACCTCACTTTGAGTTTTATCCCTAAAATACCTCAATAACAAAATTTTTCTATCCCTTTCTGACAAGTTTTTGATTGCTTCTTTTAAGGCAATGTTATCAATAAGTCTTTCTGAGTTATCTTCAATAATTATTTTGTCGACAACCAACCCACTATTTGAATCAGATTCATCAATTTTGGCATCAATACTGATTAATGTTCTTGAGCTCTCAAGAGCCACAACAATATCCTCTTCTTCAGCATCTAACTCTTTTGCAATTTGTGAAATTTGAGGCATGTCATTGTGAGTTTTTTGATATTCTTCAACATATCTTTTAACTTTTGTTCCCAATGTTTTAATTGCACGACTGATTTTAATCATGCCGTCGTCCCTTAAAAATCTTTTGATTTCGCCATTTATCATTGGAACAGCATAAGTTGAAAACTTAACATCAAATGATTCATCAAAATTATTAATCGCCTTCAAAAAGCCTAAC
>JAZNPU010000126.1:0-1749 GCA_045589795.1 Clostridia bacterium | reverse complement strand
CAGAAACAATTTGTTCAAGAGCACTAAAGCATAAAATCTGTCCTCTCCAGAAATGAGATAGACAGGGCTTAAATTATTGAGAGACTTTTTAAGTTCAACAAATTTCATAAAGATCCTCAAAATATTATATGCTTCTTGTTTTATTCTACCAAAATTTGTCGATTTTGTAAACTATACTTTCAATAATTATATTATATTAAGCACACAATAAACAAAATTATTGTCACAGCACCAACCAAAGCATATTTATATTTATTTTTCACAAACAAATAATCACTCACAATCGACATTGTTGGAATTGTTAAACTGGTGACAACAGTTCCTTGCCATGATGCCAGCATCAACACATCAACTCTAGCAAGCAAATGAGCAAACTTCACAACCACCTGCATTACAAATTGAAACAAATAAACACTAACACTCAAAAATGGCATAACAAAACTTAGTGCAGTTGTGGCAAACAATAGCATATATGCAAAACTAGCAACAGGAATGCAAACAAAGTTTGCAAGAATTGCAACAAGCGAAACATTATTGAAATATGCAATCATTATACCAGTTGTTCCAATTTGAGCAGCCAAGATTGTTGCAATTGTGTTTGAAAGTTTTTCTTTGCAAAATTTTTGAAAAATTCTTGTTAATGGCTTAGAAATCAATGCAATAGACAAAACAGCTAAATAACTCAATTTGAAACCAACTGTCGACAAAGAAAACGGATTCAAAATCAAAACAATAATTGCTGAAAGCGAAAGTGAGTTAAGCAGGTCATATCTTTTGCCTCTAGCAGCTGCATAAAGCGAACAAATACACATGATTGTTGCTCTTACAACAGAAACCGAAAATCCACATAAATATGCATAACCAATCAGCAAAATACTAATAATCAAAAACCTAAAAAATCCTTTGATTCTAAAAAGTTTGCATAGCAACATCAAAATAGTTAGCAAAAAGCCAACATGCAGTCCACTAACAGCCAGCAGGTGAGCAATTCCTGTTGCAGAAAAGTCCTCCCTCATAACCGCATTCATGCTGGAATCATCACCAAACAACATTCCCAGTGCAAGACCAGCATATTCTTTGTCGAGTGCATATGTTGCAATATCTTCCACTCTGTTTTTCACAATATCAGAAATTTTAAGATTTCCTGAACCAACAACAGAAATATTTTCTGCCATCACATAGCCTGAACAAGAAACATTTTTAACTTTGTGCGAAAAGCTGATTCCATATTCGCCTTCATAATAAAGAACTGAAAAAGAAATCTTTGCAGTTGCAACAATTTCGTCACCAACCACAAATAAATCATCAGAATCCACAACAACAATTTCAGCATTGTGTTTTAAGTCTTTAGAAAAATCATCTGTTGCAACATGCACATTATCCAAAAGTAGTTTTCGTTTTCCACCATCATAATAATCACCAGCAGATGCAACCCTACCAGACAAAACAACATAGCCAGAATAATCTTCATAATCCTGATAATAAATCTTTTCGCTCACAAACACACTGCCAAGAGCAACCAAAGATGCAATCGCAAAAATTGCAACTCTGCTAAACACAAATTTCAAATTTGCATTTGTGCTTCTGAAAAATATAGACAGTCCAATAACCAATAAAATTGTTCCAATTGTAAAAATACAAATTCTAAGTTCAACTGAATTGCAATAAAGCAGCATAAACAAAACAGCTATCATAAAAATAGCAAAAACAACTATTGGCCTTTTATTTGTTAATTTCTTCATTTGTAAT
>JAZNPU010000125.1:0-7476 GCA_045589795.1 Clostridia bacterium | reverse complement strand
GTTTATTTGATCAATGCGAGTGTGAAAATCTACATATCTTTGGGCTTCATGCAACGAAAATTTCATTTTTTCTCCTCAAAAAGAATATTATTGATTTGAAAAAATGTCAATACCAAAAATAAAAAACAGCGAAATTCGCTGTTTTATAATATTAATAAAATTGCTAAGCCAATAATTGCTGCAATAATTCCAACCACACCCAAAATTTTGCCTGCTGATTTTGGAGCACTTCCTGAAACCTTTCCTGTTGTTCCACAAATATAGCAATGATATTTTTTGTTGTTGTATTTATAGTGATTCATAAACACAGGAACATATGTATAGTTAAAAGTGACACCATGAAGTTTTGTGTTGCAGGTCAGATGCACAATTTCGTCATATTTATCTTTTAGTTTTGCTCTAACCTCTTTTTCTAACGATTTTTCTATTGAATTTTGCAAATCGTTCATTAAATCATGAATTGAAAGATCTGTTGTTGCACTGGTGTAGCCAAATAAATATTCTGAACTGTATGGAACAATATTTGATTGATCCACCCTTACAACCTCTTTAATTAATGAAGAATCTGCAACACTGTTTGCACACAACACAACATTTTTGAGTTCGTCAGAGACAACATCTTGAACGGTGTGCATTGTGCTGTAGATTGTGCCTGAATCGCTATCTGTGTGAACCTTTTTAACCATAGCATTATATGCACAAACGGTGTTTCCGTTTATGTTGAAAACAGGAACATAAACTTGACTTAATTTTCCTTTTTTTGCCATTTGAATTAAATCACTTGGAGCAAATTTTCTTTTTTTGAGCCACTTATCAAAAATAGACACAGCTTGTTCTTTTTTGAGTTGGAACGGAATAATTCCGTCTGGATTGATTTTTTGTTCATTGATTTTATATATTTCCGTGTCGGCACAGCTTGGGCATCTGGTGCTGACTTTTCCTGCCTGAACAAAGTGTTTGCTGTTGCAAGACTTACACATATATTGTTCAACAAAATCATTTGTTGCTTCTGGCATAAAATCAATGGTGTATTTTCTAAGCAATTTTGCTGTTCTTGATTTTTTTTGCATAGGATAAACACTGTCACAATGCTCGCAAACAACCACTGCTTTGGCTGTGTTATATGTTAGATTTCCACCACAATGTTCACAATTTGTCAATTTTTTCATAGGCATCTTTTAACTATTCTCCCGTTGTTGCTGTTGGCAAGAAATATATTCCGTTTTGATCTTTTGTTAATCCGAGACCGTTGGCAAATTCGATTTTACCAAAAAGTTCAACCCCTTGGTCCAAAATATGGCCAAAGTTTTCTACAAATTTTTCAATTGTCATTTGGTCTTCTTTATTAAAAATAAATTGAAACAACAAATCTAGCAAAACCTTGCTTTTTTCATCATCTTTTCCGTTAACAGACAAAGTTCCTTCGCTGGTTTCCCAAACAGCAGTTTCACCACTGTTATTGATACTAACATTGTAATTGGCTGTCAAATATAAATTTTCTGGAAAAATCATATTAAGCAAAAAAATTGGAATTTCCATTTCTTTTGCCATTGTTGAACGAACTTCGGTTGTGTCAATTTTAAGCACAAACTTTATGTGTGCATTAGATTTGTCTATTGTTGACGAATCAATTTGTTTTGGAGTTATTGACAATTCCAACAAGTTCATGTTTATTGTGTCAATATGATTAAGATTTGGCAAAATGTCACTAAACTCAGTGCTGTCTAAAAGTTTATCAATAACAGCTGCAAGTTCTCTGTCGGTCAAAGAAATGTCGCCATTTCCTTTTTGGCCTTGTTCAAATAATTCAAAGTTGAAGTTGCCATCTTCATAAACAGGATAATTCTTTTCTCTAAGTTTGCTTGTTGCAGAAGTTAAATCTCTGGCTGCATAAGCATTTACAACAATTTCAGATTCTGTTGGTGTCACATAAAGAGTTCGCATCATTCCAACCAGGTCTTCCATGCTGTGGATTCCATAAGATGAAAAATATTTTGGAACAACAGCTTTGTCAAGGACAAAATAGCCGCCAAGAAAAATAGCTCCCAAAACTAGAACCACAGTTAGGAGCCCAACAATAAACTTGACAGAATTTAGTCTTTTTTTCATTATATGTTTTGATTAATTATTCCTTTGAAAATTAAATATAGTGCAAGAGCACCCACAACAATACCAATCAAAAACTTAATTATACTAAACTTTTTTGAAAACAATCCCATGATCGCTCTTCCTTTTATTCTTAAAATTTATACTTTTAGTATAAGTTTTAACCATTGTTTTTGTCAAATAAATTCACAGCAAAATGGTTATTATGTTTTGGTCATTATTTTTGACCATAATCAATTTTCAAAATGTCCACAGTGTCGCTATCGATTTTTACAAATTCCGAAATGTCTTGACCCAAAACAATCAAAATATTGTTTCCGTTTGCAAGAAGAACAGTGTTATCTCTTTGTTTTAAGCTTAATTTTTTGTCTGTGAAATAATCATTAAGTTTTTTTCTGCCTCTGCTACCCAGCTTGCAAAAATAATCTCCATTTTGACGAGTTCTCCAAACGGCATTTTGTGGAATTTTGTGATAGTCTACAAAATAAACACCATCTTTGAACTCAATTTCTTCATCAAAAACCGAAACCTTAATTTTTTCGCCACTTGGCAACAAATTTTCTCCAATGACAAAATTGAAGTTTGAGTTTCCTTTTGAAGAAGATTTATAAAACAAGAGGTTATTGTTTCTGTTTTCAACAACAACTCCATGAGGCAAGTTTAGAACAGCTCCGTTGCTTGCAGTGAATGCAAACTCTGAAATCAATTCAATATGTTTTGATTCCAAATCAGAAAATTCTCCACAGCCGTTATATGCTTTTTTGAAAACTTTTGCAACAACCAAAGAATTTGCAGACAAACAATCTTTGCTTACAACAACTTGATTATTTTCATTTTTAATCCACAATGGATCAATGCAATTATTTACCAAATTTTCACTTTCTGTGCAAAAAAGTGCAAATTTTGATAAATTATCGACAATATTTGGATAAATTTGCAAAATTTTTGGAAGAATTTCTGCTCTCACATAATTTCTTGAATATGCAGTGTTATCGTTTGTGCTATCTTGAACAAACTCAATATTGTTTTGTTTGGCAAATTCCAAAATTTCATCTTTTGAAAAGTTTAGAAGTGGTCTTATAATTTCTTTTCTTGAAACAATGCCACGAGCACCATCAATTCCTGAACCTCTAAAAATATGCATGAGCACTGTTTCTGCTTGATCGTTTTTGTTGTGAGCAAGCATCACAGAAAAACCTTGATTAATTAGTTCATCAAACTGTGTTCTTCTGAAATTGCGGGCACATTCTTCAACAGTTTGTTTTTGAGCCTTTGCCAAAGACAAAATATCTGTTTCAACCACTTTGCAAGGAACTTTGTGTTTTTGACAAAACGACTGAACGAATTTGGCATCTCTTTTGCTTTCTTCCCCACGAATGCCATGTTCAACATGAATAACCAACAATTCAAAGTTTTTAGATTTTTTTGCAGACAAAACAAGGTTTAGCAAAACCATACTGTCTGCTCCACCAGAAACAGCAACAGCAATTTTTGAGCCAACCTCAATTTGATTATTAACTGCATTAAACATATTATTCATACAATAATTATAACAATTATTGCAAAACTATTCAACATAAAATTATAACAAATTTTACATAAATTTCACTTTATTTTCTGTAAAATTTAATTGTTTTTGCGAAAAAATATCCGTTATTTTGTAAAAATTAATATATTTTTCTTGTTTTTATGCAAAACCCATATTAAAACTAAAAATTATCGCTGATTGATAAGTCTAATTGCCATAACTGTCATGTCATCTTTGTTTTGACTATTTCTCGCCATGGCTTCTTCTAAAATGCTTTGTGCAAACATTTGCATGTTTATGATGTTTTCATTATTAACAAAATGACAAAATTCTTCTTTGCTAGAAAAAGTGTCAGCTATGCCATCTGAAACCAAAATAATAATATCTCCCGAAAACAGAATTGCCTTTTGAAAAGTTGGGGTTGGTTTTTCAAGCACTCCCAAAGGCAAACTTTCAACATCAACTATTTTACTTTGATCTTTTTTCTTAATTATACTGACTGAACTTCCCATTTTAATAAAATCTACTTCACCAGTGGAAACATCAACAATTGCGGCATCAAGTGTTGTGAATTGACTATCCCCCATTGGCAATAAAATGTTGTTTACACTGTCGAGAACAATTTTGCTAGACATTCCGCATTTATAATAGTTCTCAATCAAATTGATTGCTGTTGTTGACAAATTATTTGCTCTTTGTCCATGTCCCATACCATCGCAAATTGCAATAAGGTATTTGTTGCTGTTAAGTTTTGTATAAACATAGTTGTCTCCGTTTGGAGAGCCTATCTCTTTTGGTGCTGTTGCACAACCACAAACAATTTCAAACTTGTTTGCTCGCTTTAATCCCAGCAAACTCCACCCTGCAATCTTGGTTTGAAAACAGACAGTTCTTTCAAATTTGCAAACAAACATTTTTTCACAACATTTCAAAACTTCTGGGTTAACACAATCAACATTTCTTAGCAAAACAATAATTTCATCAACTCCTGTTTGGGTTTCCAAAACCAAACATTCTTTGCAAACAATACTGTTTTTTGTGAATAAGTCTTTTAACTTAACAGATTTTACTTTGTTTATTTTTTCACTTTGTGAAAAACTTTCGCCCAACTCTGAAAAAATCTTACTGGTTCCTCCCAACTGCAAACTGATGTTGAGCTTATTTTCTTGATCGGCCTTGATTTTCTTTGTTTGGGAACTTATTTGCTCTGACATTTGATTGATTAAACTTAAACAAGAATTTAGCTTTGTACAATTGCTTGAAAGCAACGAAGGCACATCTAAAATTGTCACCTTTCCGCTTTCTGTTGCTTTTTTGATTAGTTCTTCAAAACTAGCTGAAAGGTTATATTCTGCACAAGCAAGTTTGTTTATGCACGAGTCACAAATGTCTGACTGAATTTCTGTTGCAAAAACTTTGGCAATGGCATCTTCATTGTTATCTTGAATTATTAAGTCCCTATAACAAACTTGCATTTGCTTAAACATTTGACTCATCTGACTCAATTTGTTTTTTATTCCTTCTTGCTTTTTGCCTAAATAATACGACATCGCTACAGATTTTGAACTGTCTAAAAACATATTGAATATGTTTTCAATTGTTTTCTTTGGAACACAAACAAAAATTACTGCAGCAATAATCGTTGCAATAAATCCTGTTTGCGACGAGCCAATTATCAGATTAAAAATGGAATCTGTTAAACAAATTACACTTGCTGACAAGAACTTATTAAACGGAGTTATCCACATTGCTAACACAGCAAAAATGAAATATTGTGAAATATTTTCTAAACTGCCCAATGAAACAATCTGCGAAATGGTTATTACAACAGCAACAAGAATCGTTTTTTCTTTCAAAGAAACACTTGCCATCAAAATCAATAAAACATAAACAACTTGGGCAAAATTTATTGGGCTACTAAATTTTGAAACTCCACACAAAACGGCAGATACAAACAATAAGAGCAAAATCTTTTCTGTTGATGTCAAACATTGAATACCCCTGTGCCTAATTGCTGAAATTAGTTTGTGGCAAAGGAAGAAAAAACCAACGGAAACACATAATTCAACCACAGATAAAAGCAATTGATTCCACGATACACAAGCAAAATAAATGTTTGAAACTCTGCCTAAAACACAAAAAATAATATTTAACCAAAAGAATGATTTTTTTTGAGCAGAATTTATGAAAAACAAAATAACTAGCAATGCACTAACAAGTGAAACACTGATTATGTTTGCAAAAGACAAATCTAACAACACCGTCAATGCATGAAAAATTATTGCTAGCAGTGGATATACATTTAATCCGACCATCGAATAAGCAAGTGCTGCAGCAAAAGGCCTTGTTTCGAAAAATGTTGCAAACCCAAGCAACATAAAAACACAGAGCATGGCAAAAGATATCCAAACGGTTTTGCTGGTTATAAATGACTTCATGTTTATATTTTATATTGCTAAACAATTTGGCAAAGAATAGTTTTTTGTTGATTTTTGAAAGCAATAAAAATATTTTGCAAAAAAACAAAAAAAAGAAATAGCTTTAAGCTACTTCTTGTTAATAAATTCGGCTTGATACATTTTCAAGCTATCTTTGATGATTTCAACAGCTTTTTTTCTGTTTCCTAATTGTTTAACTTCAACCTTTTTGTTTTCTAGTTGCTTATAAACTCTTAAGAAGTGTTCAAGTTCGTCAAAAATATGTTTTGGCAATTCACTGATGTCTTTATATGAGTTATATTGTGGGTCACCAAAAGGAATAGCAATAACTTTTTCGTCTCGCTCGTCACGATCAGTCATAACCACAACACCAATAGGATAACATCTAACCAAGCTTAATCTTTCGATTGGTTCAGAACATAACACAAACACATCAAGTGGGTCGTGATCGCCACAATATGTTAGTGGAATAAATCCATAGTTCATTGGATAGTGTGTGCTGGTGTATAGCACTCTGTCCATAATCAAACAACCAGTTTCTTTGTCTAGTTCATACTTTGTTTTGTCACCTTGTTGAATTTCAATGCAGGCAATAAAATCTTCTGGTTTAACCCTTTCAGGGTTCATATCTGTCCAAATATTCATTTTTTCACCTCTGTAATTAGTCTGATACATAATATACAACACTCGAGCAAAATTATCAAATAAAATCGAACCCATAAGAAGCAAATTTTCAAAAAGTAGTTTACAATTTCAAAAAAGTGTTGTATAATGCCATTGCTTTTAATAAATGCGTTCTTAGCTCAGCTGGATAGAGCGTTGGTCTACGGAACCAAAGGCCAGGGGTTCGAATCCCTTAGGACGCACCAACAATTCACAGAATGAAAATTCTGTGTTTTTTTATTTTTATTAACAATTGTTTATTTCTCAAAAGTGTTTATTATGTCAAACAAATAATATGTCTATATATGTTTGACAAAAAACCTTCTTTTTCGGCATAATAAAATAAATAAATTTTAGAGGTTTTTTTATGAAAGAATTTTTTGGTTTTGGTGGTTATCAAAGAACCCCTGAAGGCTATATGTCTTGGCAACATTTATTATTTGTTTCAATCTTAATGGTAATAATGATTGGCCTTGCTGTTTTTCTTGGCTTGAGAAATAAAGACAAAGACATGAAAACAAAAAATAAAGTTTTGATTTGGTCTGCAATTTTGATTGATGGCTTTGAACTTTTCAAAATTGTTTTGTTGTGTTTTAGATCTCACAATCCTATGCACTGGATTTATGTTCTTCCATTATTTTTATGTAGTATTCAACTTATAGTTATTCCTTTAGCCGCTTTATCTAAAGGAAAAATTAGAGAAGCCTCATTAGATTTTGTGTTTATATTCGGTATTTTAGG
>JAZNPU010000124.1:0-9100 GCA_045589795.1 Clostridia bacterium | reverse complement strand
GACTGGAACAACAAATGTTTATGCTCAATGGAAAATTAATAGCTACACATTAACAATTAATCCAAATGGTGGATATTATAACAGCACAACCAGCAACACAACTGTCACTCAAAACTATTTGACAACCTATACAATGTTAACTGCCACCAGAACTGGCTACACATTTAGCAGTTGGTCAAAAAGTGGAAGTGGAACATTGTCTGGCAGCACATTCACTTTTGGTGCTGGTGCTTGCACATTAACTGCACAATGGACAATTAATAGCTATACCTTGCATATCTTCAAAGGTCAAGAACAACTTCTAAGTTCTGCCGAAATGGCAAAAACATCAACAGTTTCTGGAAACAATTGTACAGTCACATATTCACAAGCAAATGGTGGAACATGGACAAGCACACCTGCAAACACAAGTGACCCATATGCAACACTTTCACAAACTGTATATTTAACAAGTGGAACAAAATATTATTTCCACATGACAATCCGAAATGCTGATGGATCAATTCCAACGGCAGGAAGTATGCAATTGTTTATTGGACCAAACGGAAGCTATTCAGAAGCAAACAGTGTAAGATTTCAACTTGGTGGAGGAATTGCAACATTCACTGCACCAAGCACAGCAACATATAGGCTTAGATTAGACAACGATTACTCAGGAAAACAAGTTGTTGTGACGAACTTTTGGGTTTCAAGTGTTTCAACAACACATTATTTAACCACAACAATGACTTATGGCTCTTCTTTTGATTTGGTTAATCCAACCAGAGCAGGTCACTCGTTTTCTGGATGGACTGTTGCAAGTGGGGCATATTCAATCAATGGAACAGCCAACTCAATAAGTGGGACATCCACAATCAGTGGAACAACACTTACAATGGGTGCAGGAAATGCTTTCGTGTTTGCCAACTTTGAAAGGTATTCTTACACAGTGACAATTTCAAGCAACAACACGGGCTACGGAACGGTTAGCCCAGGCTCTGTGACAGCATATTATGGAGCAGCGGTGAGCACAAATGGGGCAACCTTAACAATTGGTGGTTCAACAATCACTGCAACTCCAAAAACTGCAACCGCACAATACACTTATTCATTCAGTAGTTGGAGTAATGCTCCAACAGTAATTTCAACAGCTGTGACAATCACTGCAAATTTTGCAAGAACAGTGAATAAATATACAGTGACAATTTCAAGCAATAACACAGGTTATGGAACAGTTAGCACAAGTTCTATGAGTGTTAATTATGGAACAGCCGTTAGCACAAGTGGTGCAACCCTAACAATTGGAAGCACGGCGATTACTGCAACACCTGTTGCTGCAACCGCACAGTATACATATTCATTCAGCAGTTGGAGTAATGCTCCAACAAGCATTACTGGTGCTGTGACAATCACTGCAAACTTCACAAGAACAGTGAATAATTATGTTGTGACAATTGCCGTGAATAGTTCAACATATGGATCAGTTAGTACAACTTCTGTGACGGTGCCTTATGGAACAACTTATAGCACAAGTGGGGCAACCTTGACAATTGGAAGCTATACAAGCACTGCTAGTGCAAAATCAGTGACTGGCTACACAACTTCGTTTAGCAGTTGGAGTTCAACAAGTGGAACAATAACGGCAGCAACCACAATCACTGCAACATTTAATGCTGTTGGAATATCTTATAGTTTGAAGATTACATATAATGATGGAAGTAGTGATTCTTTAACTACCAAAACTTATGGAACATGGTTTACAGTTTCAAATCCAACCAGAACAGGACACACTTTTGCTGGATGGTCAATCAAAAACATGGATAGCTGCACTCACTATTGTGGCTCAAGTTCTAGCAGTTATTCAACCAGCACAGCAACTTCATTATCAAGCATAAAATATACATGGTTTAAGAATTTAACTTCAACGGCTGGAGCTACTGTGACAATGAGTGCTACATGGTCTGTTAATTCATATACTGTAATTGTTAACAACAATTATCCATATTCTGGTCTAGATGACACTACAACAAATACCGTCTATTATAGCGATTCTTTTGAAGTTGTAATACCTGAAGACGATAGGTATAGATTTACTGGATGGCAAATCACAGGAATGGATAGCACAACTCACGACTATGGAACAAGCTCATCTGATTATAGTTCAACCACAGCTACAAGCATATCATCAACAAAAGCAACATGGTTTAGGAATCTGAGAGTTACAAGTGGAACTGTATATATAACTGCACAATGGGCTAAGAGTTCAAGAACTGTCACTGTTAAGTATAATATTAGTAATGCGGGGAGTTTAGATGTCTATGATGAAGTAAATTATCAAAGATCATATCCAACTTCATTCTCTTACAGTGGATTGACAGATTCTGATGTAAATCCAAGCATGAATTTGTATTGTGATCCAGATTACTACAAAACAGGAAGTGTCTCAATTTCTAATGATGCTGGTCCTGTATATACAGTAACATCTTATAATTCATCAAGTTATGATGTTTATGATATCTATATATACAATGAAGATCAAGATTGGGGATTTTATATTTCTTACTGGGATGAAAACCAAGGAAGTCTTCGTATTGATCATAGCTACACAATAACATTTATGCTTCAAACAGCAACAAAGGTTAATGTTAAATTGGTTGTAAACGATTCTTCAAACATTGGATACTACATAAATCATAACAATGGGGCATATGATTCGCCTTACACAATATCTGTTAAGGTGGGTACTATGATTACAATTGAAGGCTCATTAATCACTTTCGGAACAGAAAATGTTTGGGTTATCACGGCAGGAAAAATATCTTGGAGTGTTTCAAGTGGGTCATATGTGACAGCAGCCATGACAATAACAGTCACCATCACGGCTCAAACATTCACAGTCTCATTCACGGTAAATGATGGCACATTAGGTTCTGTTTCACCAACGAGTGTGTCAGCGACATCTGGGACGACATATACATCAAGTGGAGCAACAATGACTGTGGGATCAACCGAAGTGCTGGCTATGCCTAAATTAGTTTCTTCTACTGGGGTTGAATTAACAGCTATTATTGGAAATCTTGCATCATTTAGTCGTTGGAGTCCTTCTTCAGGAACTGTCACGGGAGATATAACCATAACAGCATATTTCACAAGTCCAAGTGGATTAACTCCAGAAATAAAACTAAATGTTGAATTGGGTGAAGTGGACCAAGGTTGTGTTTCTTTGACAAGTGCAGAAGAAGAAACTCCACCAGAAAACACAGTTTGGCTTGATGACAAATTTAGGAAACTTCAAGAACAATCAGAAACTGAAGTGGACTTTGAAGGTGTTTCACTTTTATAAAATAAAAAAAGAGGGCTTTGAGGCTCTCTTTTTTGTTGTTATATTATTAAAAATTGCTTAATAAAATTTATGTAAAGGTGAAGTATGCATAAATTTTTCAAAGCAGTGGCTTTTGTGACAATTTTTTCGGTGTTAACCCGTGCAATTGGTTTTTTCTTGAGAATTTATCTTTCTAGGGTCATGGGAACAGAGGTGCTGGGTGCTTATCAGGTGGCAATGAGCATTTTTGGAGTTCTGATGACGGTGATTTCTAGTGGAATACCATTGGTCGTTTCAAGAAATGTGGCATATTTTGATGCTCAAAACAACAAAAAAAGTCAGCACCAGAACATCACCGCTGGGTTGATTATTTCTGTTTTGATTGCAATAGTGATTTGTGTTGTTTTGACGGCTTTCCCTGAAATTCTAAAATTGTTTATGCAATCGCAAGAAAGTGTGAACATAATTTTATATCTGCTTCCAGCATTGATTGCTTCGGCTGTTTATGCCATTTTAAGAGGTGGTCTTTGGGGCAAAAAATGTTTTTTTACAATTTCTTTTTCAGAATTTTTTGAACAGGTTGTCAGGATTGTTTTTTGTGTGATTTTGTTTGAATCATCAATGAGCTTATCTGTTGGAGAAAAATCTGCATTAAGTTTGACAATCAGTTGCATTATTAGTGCCGTTTTTGTTTTTGTTATGTATTTTGTTTTTGGAGGCAGATTTTCTAGCCCCAAAGCCACAATTCTTCCAGTTTTGAAAACCAGCACACCAATCACAATTGTCAGGACTATTTCGTCTGTTGTGGGTTCGTTGATTGCAATAATTATTCCTGTTCAGTTGATGAAATATGGATATTCCAACAGCGAAGCACTTTCTGTTTTTGGAATTTTTATGGGCATGACAATGCCGGTTTTAATGATTCCAAACACATTTATTGGAAGTTTTGCTGTTGCCCTTGTTCCAGAAGTGAGTGCCTTCACAAACAACATTGACAAAACTGGAGTAAAGGATAAAAATGGTCTTTCTTTGCAAGTTTCAACTGCAATAAAAACAGCCATTGTGATAAGTTTTATGGCTATGCCAGCATTTATTGCATTAGGAGAACCAATTTGCCAATTCTTGTTTGGGAATGCTCAAGCTGGAAAATTTTTGTCTTTGTGTGCAATAATGATGTTGCCAATGGGGCTAGGGCAAATTTGTTCTAGTATGCTTAATGCAATTGGGCTAGAAATAAAGGCATTGATTAGCTATGCTGTTGGGGCTATTGCATTGTTTTTGTGTATTATTTTGCTTCCAAAATATATGGGGGAATATGCAATGATGCTTGGGCTAGGATTGATGCATAGCATAACTAGTTTGTTAAGTTTGAGAATGTTAAACAAAAGGAAAATAATTGACTGGTCTTTTTTGAAAACCGTTGCTGCTTGCTTGTTGATTTGTGTGCCAACGACAATTCTTGGCAGACTTGTTTTTTCGGTAATTAATAAGTTTTCAGGATTGTTTGCTTCGCTCGCTGTGAGTGGCTTTTTGACTGTCATTTTCACAATTTTGTTAATGATTGTGTTCAATGTGACAAGCTTGAAAGTTATTGTTTCAAAAGTTGTCAAAAGAAAAAAGGAAAAACAAGGTTTTTGCCACTTCAAAATAAATAAATGGCATAAAAAAAACTACCCTTGCGGGTAGCTTTTTTTATTATTGAATTCCACCTTCGTCAGGAGTATCTGCTTTTTTGATTCCTTCTTGTGGTTCGATATCTTTATTTGCTTTTTGTTTTCTCTTAACAACCACAGCAACAAGAGCAATCACAAGTGAAACAACAAGTAGAATAGAAGAGAATACTAGGAAGAATGTTGTCCAGTTGAAGTTAGATTTGTCTTCATCTGATTCAGAGTCTTCTTCTTTTGCAACCACTGTGCTTTTGAATTTAACGGTGTCACTTTCTTGAAGTGTTTCGTCTTCGAAAGCTGTTGTGTATGCTTCTTCTTCAATTTCATCAATTGAAATGTCTGAAATCAATGCCCAACCGGTAAAGCTTTCGCCATTGTCATTGCCAAGTGTGAATTGCAATGATAGGGTTGAAATGCTTGAAGAACCAATTTCTGCATAAACGGTATATTTCACCCAACCACTGTTTTCAGCAACAGCAGATGTATTGATGTTGTCGAAGTGAACAGAAAGACCATTCACTGAAACATTTAGACCTTTTTCGCCCAAATCACTGGTTTTTGCATAGAATGAAATTTCATACCATTTTGAACTTGAAAGGGTTGTGCTAAATGTGCTTTTTGCAACTGTGTAGTCGGTTGCAAGTTCATTTTTCAAAAGTAGAGCAGTTGGTGCTTTTGCTTTTGGATTTTCTGTCACAGTTTGTTCTTGTGAGTTAAATACAAATGAGTTTGCAAGGCTTGTGTCAACAACGGCAACAGTTCCTTGAGTGTAATCAACTTTTGCATCATCTTTTAGTTCATCTTGCTTGTATGAATAGCTCTCATAAAGATGAGTTTCAGCATTTTGTTCTGTTGAGTGCATTGTGAAGTTGTTGTTTTGCATATCAACAAATCTAACAATTTTTGACATAGAATTTGTGTCAATTCTGTTTTGAAGATCAATTGCATTGTTGTTTGCAAGCAATGTTTCAAATTGTTCATTTGCTGTTTGAGTATCGTTGTCTTCTAGGAGCATGTGGTTTACATTTTGGAAGAATAGTGTTCCAACACTTTCTTTCGCACCAAGTTGCAAGTTAACACTTGAACGGCTTGTGTTGCCTGTGCGAATGTAGAAAGTGAATGTATGCCAAGCTTCTTTTTTAAGGTTTGCAGTGTTAACTTCAATGTTTGAAATGTTTTTGTCATCAAATTTAAGGTTTGCAACCAATGTTCCAGTGAAGCCTGTTGCAAGCCATGCTTGGAATGTTAGTTTATAAATTTTGTTTGAACTTAGTGATGTGCTTGAGCTTGAAGAACCAATGTCTTTTGAATCCATATAGAAACTTGGTTTTGTTTCTTCAGCAGCAACTGATGGAAGATATACTGCATAAACATTGTTTGTATATGGTTCTGCATTGTATTCTGGAGAGTTAACAGCTGTTAGACCTTGGCTTGTTAGAAGATCGTTGACTGTTGTTTTTGGACGAGCAACATTTCCGAAGATTGCAGCAACTGTTGTCACTCTGATTGCTTTGCCAGCATAGTCGAGAACATATTCGTTTGATGCAAGTTCGTCGTCTTCTAGATAATCGAGTTCGCCGTCGTTGTTATATGCAGGAACTTTTAGAGTGTTATAAGCTGTTGGATTTGTTGAAATGATTCCGCTAACAACTTTTTCAGAAGTTTGTTTGTCATCAACTTTCCAGCTGTTTGTTTCTGGTTTGTATGGATATGTGTTAACTGGATCTTCGCTGCCAACAAAGATATTATTGAATAGTCCGTTGTTAACATTGCTTGTCAAAATGCCTTTGCCAGCAAGATCAAGTTTTGTTGAGCCGCTTGCATATGAAGAGCTGCTGATGTTTTCAATTCTGATGTTGTCGAAGTATACAGTGTCGTTAGCACTTGCAAGCAAGCTTAGATAAACTTCATAGCTGCTATATGGGTTGCCTTTAACAAAGAATACAATTTCTTTCCAGCCGTTTGTGTCGTTGTCATTATATTCAAAGTCTGAAGCAGAGTTTGTTGCAAGAACCAATGTTCCGTTTGATAGGCTGTCTCTTTCTGTGATTGTTGAGAAGAGTTTAGCAGTTGCTGTTGCATCTTTTGTGCTTGAGTATGCCCAAACAGAAACTCTGTAGTATGCATTGCTTGCAACAACAAACTTAGGAGTTGTCAAACCAAGTTCATAAGAGCTTGTATTTTGAAGTTTTAAGATGTAGTTTTGCTCGTTTTTGCTGTTGATGAATGTGTTGTTTGTTTGGTTTTCCAATTTCACATTAACATCTTTATCGTTTTCGTCTTTTGTTGTCACATTGTTGCCAAATTCGTCAAATTTATCTTTTTCATATGCTTCAAATTCAGTTGATTCTTGCACAACAGATGCTTGAAGTTGGCTGAATCCATATTTTGTAGATTCGGTTAGTGTTTTGTTTTGATAACGATCACGATATGCTTGTTTTCTTGAAGTTGTCAAAGATGTTTTGTTGTCTTCTAGATATCTTGGAACATAATATGTGAAGTAGTTTGTTCCGTTTTCTGCATAAGTTTCATAATCTAGATTGGTTGCATCTTTATAGTTATAAACCAATGTATTGTTTGTTTGGTCTTTGACAGCTGTAAATGATGTGTCAAAGCTGTTTGCAAAGCTTGTGTTTGCATTGTAGCGAGCAGAAGCATCATCAACAACAGTTAGAGCAGCTTCGCTAGCATAAGTTGCATATGGTTCATAGGTGTATGAATATTCTTTTTTGCCTTCGGCAGTTGTTGTTTCATGTTCGGTTGCTTTTTTGTTGTTTTTGATGTTAGCAACAGTGTAGCCTTCAGCAAGGTTAGCAAGAGAAATTTCGTTTGGAGTGTATCCGTTGATTGTTTGGTTAATAAATTCTTCTTGGTTGATTTTGTTAATGATTAGTCCGTCGAATGCAACGGTACCAGTCATTGTTTTAGAATAGTTAACATCACCGTTTGAAAAGTTTGAGCCTTTGAAACTTTCCATTGATTGAGTTCCTGTGACACCATCTGAATCACCATAGTATAGGTTGATTGTGATGCTAGAAGAAACTTCAGCTCTGGTTTCAAGGAATAGGTAATGTTGAACCCAAGTTCCGTTTGTTGTGATGTTTTCAATTTCTGCACATAGGTTGTCGCTAGTCACAGAAAGAGTAGCTGTTGCATCACCAGCTGTATAAACCCAGCAAGAAATAACATAGTAGCTATTGTTTGTTAGTTGAACTGTTCCGTTTGTTTTGATAGAAAGTTTGTTTTCTTTATATTCAAAAGTTTTTCTTGTTTTGAATGAATATAGAGATTTGTCAACGGTTTCTGTCAAAGCATCAAAGTCTTCAGAAATGTCGTCGTATGCATCGCTATCTGTTCCGATGTTTGCGAAATCACCTTTCATTTCGTCATAGTAATCTTTGTTTGGATCAATAACTTTGTATAGTTCAACACCTGCATTAGAGTTGAGTTCTGAAACAATAGAAGTTAGGGCAGTCACTTTTGCCTTGTATGAATCGTCAGCAAAATCTTCGTTTGAAGATGTGTTGGCATAAACATAAACCACATTTTTGGTTTCAGTGGTTGTTTTTCCACCCTCAGATTTTGTGATATCTACAGTTTCAAATGCAGCATCATAGCTCTTGTATGCAACTTTATATTTGTTTGTTGAAATGATTGCATATTTGTTATCGAGCTTATCGATAGTTGTTAAGTTTGTAATCTCTGAACGATCAGCTTCAAGTGCACTAACACCATTATATTTCGCAATAGGGAAATATGTTTTGTTTGGTACATATTTGAACGGATCAATAATGTCTGCATCGCGGTCAATATAATAATTAGAATTGCTTGTGTCAGACACACTGTGAGTCATGTTGTCGGTTGACAAGAAATTATATTCATAAGGTTCGCTAGCACTATAAATTGCAGCTGCAAAATTGTCTTTGGCAAAATTTGCCAAAGTGAAAAAGCATGAATAGTTTGCAGAAATCAACATTGCAAAAGCAATTAATAAACTTAGTGTTGTTGTTTTGATTTTTTGTTTGAGTTTAGTAATGTTCATTATACACCTGCTTAAATTTTGATATACGAAAATTATAATAATATAAAAGCTGAAAAAAATCAAGACTTTTTTATAACTTAATATAAA
>JAZNPU010000123.1:0-7095 GCA_045589795.1 Clostridia bacterium | reverse complement strand
ACACCATCACAACATCTGCAAACAAAGAATATTCTGTAAAAATTGAATGTAATGAAGTTGATGAAGATGGCGAACCTCTTCTTGGCTCAGTTGAATTCAAAATCAAAGTTGTTCGTTATGAAGCAGCAGCAACTGAATAATTAGATCTTATTATTTCAGAAAAAACTCGCGATTATGCGAGTTTTTTTTGTTGCTAAAAAAATGATCCATCAAACAGTCTATCTTGAAGAAATCTGAATTAAAACAACAAAAATATGCAAAATAGCAACAAAAAATGATCAATTTGCAAAAAAGACTGATCTTGGTGTTGATTTTTTTGCATTTTAAGCTAAAAAACTGCAAAAATCACGGTGTTTAATTATGTAATATACACTAAAAAATCATTAATTAACGGTTTTTGGTTAAATTGTTAAAAAGTAAAATAATTTAATGGTATTTTTACATTTTAAGTGTTGTTTTTGATTTTAATATTTTTTTGAAAAATGTTGTTTTTTGTTTAGAGAATCTTGTGTGTGTGTGTTAATATATAAATATATATTTATGTCAAGTCGAGTCACATTTTGTCTAATAACTAATTTTTCACATAAATGTATGCGAATTTTGCAAACTAAAAATATATCATTCAGGGGTTAAGTTATGTTTAATAAACTTGTTGGATTACTACTCAATTCTGAAATTCTACCATCGGTTAACAACACATTTTTCAATGTGATTGGAAATGCATTTGTTGTTGCTGGGGCATGGTTGCTTCAGGGGATTGCGACCATAATTTATAGTATTTGTAAGTTTGCATTTGGACTTGTTGACTTTATGCAGTTTTTGGTTCAAAAACTTGCAGGCATTGACGGTTGGATGAATCTTGAAACCTTGAACCTTACAGATTTGAAAGAAACAGATGTGGTGTTCAGATTTTTGTTGAGCGATCAAGTTCTTCAAGTTTTCAGAACAATGTTTACAGTCTTTTTGGTTCTTTTGATTGTGTTCACAATTGTTGCTATTGTGAAAAGCGAATACAACTTGGCTGTCACAAATGGTGACCCTGAAAAAGGTAGCCACAAAAACATTTTGATCACAGCGGGCAGAGCAATTTTGACTGTTGTTATGGTGCCATTTGTTTTGATTATTGGAATTTTGGCATCAAATGCCATTTTGGCTAGTTTGGCAAAAGCCTTCAACTTGACAACCAATTTGTCATTGAGTGGTCAAATTTTTGTTGCATCAGCCTATGATGCAAGCACTTATCGATATTATGCTCGTGAAGGCATAAGAAAGTCTGTTTCCAACACAGTTCACTTTTCATATGGTGGAACAGCATACACTGTAAATTCTGCAATGCCTGTTGTTGACCCTGATGAATATGGTGAAAGCACTCCATTCAAGGGTTATATGTTCACATATAATGGTGAAGATTTCTTCTTGTGGAAATGTGATTCTTCAGAAAAAGATGCTTATTATCACTATATCAAAGGTGTCTTGGGTGCCGTGATTGTTGAATCAAGTCCTGAAGCATCAACAGCATACAAAGCTGCTTTTGCTACATACAATACAGAATTTAGATCGGATGATGTTGTTGAGTCAGCGGAAGATATGTATTCGTATTTGCTCAACAATAAGAGAACAGCTGATTCTGTCACAGTAAAAGGTTTTGCATCTTTGGCTTTAGATGATTATCAAGCAAGGAACTTGGTGATTAAGGCTGCCTACAACACATGGAAATATAACAATATCTTAACAACTTCAATTTCTGGTTGGAAAGAACATGGTAATTCTCTAGAAAGTGAATCATACACATACACAACATATGCTGGAACTTCTATTGTTGCAAAACAATATTCAAACAGCAAAGCTTGGGGTAAACTTCATGATGGTGGAGTAAATGGCTTTGTTCCTCTTGCGGTTGAATACGAAGTTATGGCAGATGTGGTTGACTTTGTTGTTCAAAATGGTGTGACACTTTATTATGTTAATGCTTCAAACACCAACATCAATTATCAAACTGCTGGGCTAGATAGCTTCACAAGATATCAAGAAACTGGTGATTTTGGTGCCTTCCTTGTGGACTATAAGGAAGAGGGTAAAGTAGCTTATGACATCAAAGATGTCAACAGCGAAGTTGATGGTGCAATTTATATCGTTTGTTATTTTGATAACCAATCAAACCAATATATTCCTCTTGTGAACAACCAAAACCTGGTTGATTCAAAAGGTAATAAATATTTCTTCACTAGTGGACAATACAATGGTGACTATTCTGGTGTTGTTATTGCTCGTGGTATGTTCAAGAAAACAACACAAGCTAGACAATGCGAACCAACATATATCACAACAACAATGGTTGTTGACCAAGATGGTGCAGATTTTGATAGCAAAGTTGCAGATGCAGTAAAACTCGATTTTATTGGAAACGAGTATTATAACTATGCACAAAAATTATCAAATGCACAACACGATGATGTTTCTTTAACTGTTAACACAGAAACAAAATTCCAAGAAGATTCTGCTTATGTTAAGCCTGACAATAAGGTTCATTATTATGACAAAGCAGATGATGTTCTGGGTGCAGAACACTTAAATGAAATTTCTGAAACAATTGTTGGTCAAATTTCTGATAAATTTGCTGCAGATGGTTATGTTGTTGCAGATTTTGCAAGCATAAAAAATTCTGTTGCAAACAAGGGTGTAATTAGTCATGATAAAAACCAAGCAAGTGATTTGGTGATTTCGTTCCAAACATATTTTACAAGAACTGGCGAAACAGAACCATTGTTCTATGTTTTTGTTAATTTGACATTTGGTGGAAAAAATCTTGCTGAAGACTCAATTTTGCAAGCCCCAGTTCCTGTTGAAGACATATATCAATATGAATTTAATTTATCTTATAATGTATATAATACTTATGCACTTTATTCAGACAACCTTGACATGACAAACAGAATTGAAGATCATGAAAAAAATACATTCACATTGCAAGACATGTCTTTGGAAGAAGTGACAACTTATGTATACACTAATGCAGCAGGCGAAGAACAAATTGACCATGTGTATCAATTCCAATATTCAGTGGTTGGTTCTGAGTATACAACCTACTATCGTTTTAATGCCATACTTGATAACACATATGCAGCCGATAGCGGAATAAGACTTGTGACTGCAACAAATAATTCAGGGACAATCACTCTTGATGAAATTGGGGATTCTGTCGAAGCACATGATGAAGAGGAATTGTTGTTTGAATTGAAAAAGATTAGGGTGGTTTATATGCCAACCTTCTCATATTTGAGTGAAGATGCAAGCACTTATACATTCTATTTGATTGACACTCTTAACACCACAGAAAGTTCAGTTATTTATTATTCATATAATTTTTCAAAAACTGCAACAACATTCTCATTTAATTCTACAAACATGAAGGCATATCAATATGTTGGTGGAACTTCAAGTGAACTTGGTTATGTTGATGGTTCAGAAGATTTCAACCATATGCAAAATTATATTCAAGAACACTTTAATGTTAAAACTTATGATGTGTTTATGAATAGAATGCATGAGCATCATGTTGAAAAGTATAATGATTCAACATACTATACAATCACATTCTCAAATCATGGAGATACATTCCTGTTCACTGCAGAAAATGTTTACACAATGGATGGTGAAGAATCAGTGTATGATCCAGCTAGATTCTTAAAAAATTATAAAACTGGATCAATCAATGGTGCTACATATAACAAAGCTAAACAATCAACAGAAATTGATGCGGCAATTCAAAAATTGATTGAAAGTCCAATAAGTGTTGTATTCTGTCGTGATGAAATGACAACTAGCACATTCCCAATCGACTTTAGATTTAATATTTGGACAAAATCAGAAGGTCTAGACTTCATTTTCCGTTTAAAAATGGGTTATGCAACAGGTCAAATCAATGATGATTTTTCTAATAATGTTGTGCTAACCATTGATAAGGGTGCTTTTGCAACCGATTATAACTTTAATGGTCAAGTTAAACTTGGTAATGTTTATTTAATTACTGAATTTAACTGGATTGTTTTGATATTCGCAATTATTTTAATATTCAATATCCTAGGTAAGGCTGTTTGGGGACTCATCAAGAGAATATACGAAATAACCTTGCTATTCCTTGTTATGCCTGGTGTTGCATCTTTGATGCCACTTGATCCAAAAGGTTCAAGGTTTGGTAAATGGAAAGAACAAATGATAAGCCAAGTTTTGGGTGCTTATGGTGTGACAATTGGCTTGAATTTCTTCTTTATTATGATTCCAGTCATTCGTGATGCATCAGCAATCTTCACAGATGCAGATGTTATGAATATGACTCCAGCACTTCAATGGTTTGTTCATGATGCAGCAAGATTGAACTTCATAACATATATATTGTTCTTGCTTGTTGCTTTAACACTTCTAAAAAGTGTTCCTGAACTTATCAGCAAACTTGTTGGTGGGGCAGATATGCTTAAGCAGGGTGAAGATACTTTCAAAGGTGTCACAAGTGTTGCAAAAGAAGCAGCAGGAGCTATCTCAGGAAAACAAGCTTTGCAATCATGGGAAAATATTAAAACAATTGCATCTCCATTGACAACTGTTCCTGGTAAAGCAATATATGATAAGATTAGAGAAGACCAGAAGAAAAAAGCAGATGCAAAGAAGAAAAAGAAAGACGAAGAAAGAAACCAACAAAACATTGCTGCTGCTGGTCAAGATGCTGATAACAGACAAGATGAAGCTAACAAATTGATGGAAGCTGCAAATAACATGGGTGAAAATCCACCAGTTGTTCCAGTAGTGGTTCCTGATGAAGAACCAGTTGTTCCTGTAGCTGAAAAACCAAATGATGCAGACGATGAAGCTGAAGTTCCAAAAGCTGATACAAAAATTGAGGAAGAAGATGATGCAGATAAATTAGCTGAAGCAGCTAAAAAAGCTCAAGGATTGACAGATGAGGCAAAAGATGAGGTGGTTGATGAAATTTCAGCTGAGCTAGAAAATAAAGATCAAGATGCTGATAAACTTGCTGAAGCTATTGCAGCTGCCGATAAGAGTGCAAAAGAAGCCGCTGAAAGTGCAAAACTTGCTGCACATAGTGTTGAAGAAGTTGATACTCAAATCAAAGGATTGCATGAAGAATTTGACAAGAGCCTTGAAACTTCTGCTAAGAATGTTGAAAAGACAGGAGAGGATGTTCAAAAAGCTTCACAATATGCCGCAGCATCTAAGCTATATGCTGAAACAGCTGACTTGAGAGCTCAAGTTGCATCTGGAAATGTAAAACATGACTATGTTGCAGAAATGGAAGCTGCAGAAGCTCAAAGAAAAGCGGAAGAAAAAGAAGCAAGAAAACATGCAAGAAGCAAAGTTGGCAAAGCTGAAAATACTGTTGCTGAAGTTCAAGACGAAATCAATAAACAAATTGAACTTGCTACAGAAGGCATAGGTAAGAAATCTAAAGCTCTAACAGATGAACAAATTGATGCATACAATAAACGACATGAAAAAGATGAAGGCTTTATTGCATTGAAGAAGAAGGGCGAAGAAGGATACAATAGTAAACAACAAAAAGCTTTAAGAGACAAAGCAAGACAAGAACAATACACTCTTCAATTGGCTGAAAAACTTCATAGGGCACAAGGTGTTCTTTCAGATGCTGAACAAGGAATTTACAGAGGTCTTGGTGGTTGGGTAAGAAGAACTTTGGGTTCTGGAAGAAAGACTCAAGAGCAAAGAGATAAAGATATCAATAAGTTAAATGCTGCTAAAGCAACCCAAGCAGAAGCTGTTGAAGATGAACAACAAGTGAAGAAACTGCTTAAAGGCTTTGATATTAGTAAGATTAGAACATTAGACGATGCAAATAAATTGTTAGCACAATTGCAACAAACAAAAGCAGGAGCTAAAGTTGGCAAGTTGTTCGATGATTATATGGAAGAACATGCTCCAAGTGGTACTCCTGAAGAACAAAATAAACATTTCCATAAAGCTTTACAATTGGCTGTGGCTGAAACCCAATCAAATGCTGCTAGAACATTGAAGAATGCTAATAGAAAGGTGGCTAGGGCGGAAGCTGCTGTTATGGATGAAAGACAAGGAGCTCTTCACTTTGCAAGAGTTCATGCAGGAAATGCAGTTAACTTTGTTGCTTCGAAGGGTTCAGCTCTATTCAGCAGGGTAATGGGACCTGACAAGAAACAAATGAAGTTCCGAAGAAAAGAAGAAAAACTTCGCAATGAAGTTGCAGCTGCTGAAACAGCATATGACACAGTTAAAAACTTAAGCACTGAAAAACTAACACAAAAACGAGCTGCTGAATTAAAGACAGAACTTGAGGGAAATAAATACTTCTCTAAATTATTCAAGAAGGTTTATGAGGAAGAATATGCTAAAGCGAAAGGTAAAAAAGCCAACAAGCGAAAAGCTGCAGTTGAAGCAGCATTGAGAGCTGTTAAAACACATGCTCAAAATGAGGTTATTAATAAGCAAAAAGCCCTTAATGAGTTCTTGCATGGTCCACAAGAAACTACTGATTCAACCAAGAATAAGAAGTCTAAAGGAACTGCAAAAACACAAAAGACAAAGAAACCTTCTAAAAAGAAAGGTACAACAGCAGCTCCAGTTCAAGAAGTTAAACCAGAAGTTGTTGTTGAAGAACAACCTCCAAAGAAATCTAAACGACAAGTAAGAAAAGAGGCTAAGATTGCTGAGGCTACAGAATTACAAAGATTAAGAAAAGCTACAGGACTTGATAAGATTATTGCGGACAAACTTGGGGTATTGACTGCTAAGAGAACTGCTGCAGAAGAACAACGAGAAAAATTAACTAAATCTCAACTTGATAGATCAATTAATAGAACTCTTGCAAAACTTAGATTGCAAACAATGAAAGGTGTTGGAATCTATAAAGATGAAATTCGAAGAGAAGAAGTGAAAAATTTAATCAATAAATTCAAGAAAGGAACATTAACTCCTGAAGAAGAGAAGAGATTAAACTTCTATATAAATTATTCTGCTTATAATCAAAAACAAAAAATGCAAACATCTAAACGAGATGCTCAACAATTGCAACAAAGACAACAACTCAAAAAG